>DATMFX010000070.1:0-5651 GCA_035555995.1 Hyphomicrobiales bacterium
GATCGACAGCTATCCCGACGACTATTACGCCAACTACTCGATCGACCTTCACCATGCCCGGGATGAGATGGTGGGGGAGTCCGCGGCAACCATCACACTGTTGCTGGTGCTTGCGTTGCTGGTGGTGTCGATCGCGGCCGCGAACGTGGCCAATCTGAACCTGGCCAGGGCTGCATCGCGTGCTCAGGAAATGGCCATCAGGGAGGCCGTGGGCGCCAATCCGGCCAGGGTCCGCCAGCAGATGATGACGGAAAGCCTGCTGTTGGGGATGGGCGGCGGGCTCGTGGGACTGGGCCTTGCCTGGGCGGGCATGGCGCTGCTGAAGGAGTTTGCTGCGCGGTATACGCCCCTGGCCCAATCGATGAACATCGGCATTTCGGTGCTGCTGTTCACATTGTTGCTTACCGTTACTGTAGGCATGCTGAGCGGCATGCCATCGCTGTTCACCCGGCGGGACATCAACAAGACGTTGAAGGAAGGCGGCGACAAGACCACCACCTCGTCGGAGGGCACAAGCAAGAGAAAATTGCTGCTGGCGGTGCAGTTCGCGCTGGCTTATATGATGTTGACCACCGCCGCCTTGGTCATGCTCAGTCTTCACCGCCTGAATTCCCAGGACGCCGGCTACGATACGCAGCAGGTGCTGGCGATGCGTTTGCCCTTCAACGTGGACCTCGATGGCGAACCGCAGCTATTTCCACAACAGATCCGCAGCTTCGGCATCAGCCTGCTGGAACAGGTGCAGGCAATTCCGGGAGTGAGCGCTGCGGGATTTCTTGGCGGCAGACCGCTGTTGCAGGATTCCGTCTACGACCCGCCGTTGCAATCCTTCGCGCTCGAAGAGGGTGGCGGACCCGACAATACCGCCTACGGCGTGTTTGCCACCGCCTCGGAAGATTTATTTCCTCTCCTGGACGTTCCCCTGCTGAAGGGGCGCATGTTCACGCCGAACGATGATGAAAGGGCGGGGTTCGTCGCGCTGGTGAACCAGAATTTCGCCGACCGATATTTTCCCAGCGGCGACGTACTGGGCCAGAGGATAAGGCTACCGCATCAGCAGGATTGGCGAACGATCGTTGGGGTCGTCACCAACATCAGATCGCGCGGGTTGAACCAGGAAGAAGACGCGATGGTGTATTTCCAATTCCGGCAGATGCCGAGCGACGTCATGAACCTGTACGTCAAGAGCGCGATGAATGCGCAGGAACTGAGCGGACTCATCCGGGAAATAGTGCGCCGGATAAAACCGGACCAATCCATCGAGGACATACGGCTGCTGGACGAGGTCAGGTCCGACTGGCTGGCACCGGCCCGCCTGCGCGCCATCCTGATCAGCCTGCTCGGCGTGCTGGCGCTGGTCGTCACACTTTCAGGCGTCATCGGCGTCGTCTCCTACAACATCAGTCAGCGCGTGCGCGAGATAGGCATCCACATGGCCATCGGCGCCACGCCTGCCCGCGTCGTCCGCTTGTTCGTCGCTGACGGCCTGAAGGTCTATGCAACTGGCTTGCTGCTGGGGCTGGCCTTGATGGTGCTGGCGGCTCCTTTCCTGGAACCGCTGCTGTACCAAACGTCAGTGATGGACGTGGGTGTGTACCTGCTCAGCACACTGGTGCTGACGCTTGCCGTGCTTGGCGCCATCTATTTGCCGGCCAGTAAGGCCGGCGCCATGAGCCCGGTCGCGGCTCTGCATGGCGAGTGAGGGGCTGATTCATGAACGACTTGCTCCACGACATCGCCTTCGCCTGGCGCAACGCGCTGAAGCGGCCGGCCACATCGCTGTTGATAGTCGCCACGCTAGCGCTCGGCATCGGCGTGAATACGGCAATGTTCAGCGCGGCGTGGCCGGTGTTACTGGCGCCTTTGCCCTATGCCGACGGCGAACGTCTGGTGAAGCTCGACCAGGCGGAACTGGCCGAGGACATACCTGACTCCTGGTGGTCGGTGCCCACCTTCCTGGATATCGCGGCGCAGAGCACGGTGTTTTCCGATCTGCTGGAATACTCGCGCCAGCGGTACACGCTCAACGGCCCTGCGGGGCCCGATCTCCTCTCGGCGGGCGTGGTCAACTGGAACTGGTTTACCGTGCTGGGGGTGGCGCCGCTGGTGGGGCGCGGCTTCGTCAATGATGACGCGCAGCAAGGCGCGCCGCCGATCATGCTGCTGGGGTATGGCTATTGGCGTGATCGTTTCGCAGGGAATGCGAATGTGATCGGCACGGCGTTGGAAATGAACGGCATCGCCTACACGATCGTTGGCGTGCTGCCGTCCGGCGCGCCTTATCCGCACGCCAACGACATCTGGCTTCCCAGGGCCGGCGACAAATGGGGACGCGAGGCAAACGTGACCGAGGGGCGCAAGGTACGGTGGATCTCGCATGTGGTCGGCAGGTTGCGTCCAGGCATCACCTTGGAAGCGGCGCGGCAGGATCTCGCCACCGTTGCCGGGCGCCTCGCCCGCGAATATCCCGAAGTATACGACGCCGACTATACGGTCAACGTCAGGCCCCTGCGCGACGACATGGCCGGCGAAGCGGCCACCACGCTTGGCCTGCTGCTCGGGCTCGCGTTCCTGGTGGTGCTGGTGGCCAGCGCCAACGTCGCCAATCTCAATCTGGCGGCAATGGCGGCGCGCAGCCAGGAACTGGCCGTGCGCGAGGCCGTGGGCGCGAACCCGGCGCGCATCGCGCGGCAGCTTCTGACCGAGAGTGTGGCGCAGGCGCTGTGCGCGGGCGTTCTTGCGTTCCTGCTGGCGTACGTGTGCCTGGGGTTGCTGCGCAGCTTCGCCGCCGGCTATACGCCGCTTGCCAGCGGGATTCGGCTCGATGGCGCAGTGCTGCTGTTCACGCTGTTATTGAGCCTGGTGGCAGGCATTTTGAGCGGCGTTACGGCGGCGCTGGGCACGCGCGACATCAACAAGGCCTTGAAGGAAGGCGGCGACAAGGTCACCACTTCAGGAGCGGGCAGGCGCAGGAGAAATGCCTTGATGCTGCTGCAATTCACCGCCGCGTTCGCCATGCTGAGCACTGCCATGCTGATGCTGTTGAGCCTGTATCGCCTCGGCACGCAGGACGCCGGCTACGATCCCGCCCAGGTGCTGGTGATGACCACCGAACTCAGCCCTGCCTACTTCGAGGGCGACGATCCCTACACGGGCCAGGAACCGCTACGGCTGTTGGATGCCATCACCCCCCTGCCGGGCGTGAAGGCGGCGGCGCTGCACGCGGGCAATCCCTTGCTGCAGGGTTCGCTCTATGGTTTCCAGCCCGAAGTGATCGAGATGGGCAATACCCTGCCGGGCGAACCCACGCGCGTGGCGGCGGAAGTCAACCTGGCGACGGAAAACCTCTTTGACGTCCTGGGCATTCCCCTATTGGAAGGTCGTATTTTCACGCGGGCGGACGACCGGCAGGCGCCGCAGGTTGCCATGGTGAACGAACGTTTCCAACGCAGCTATTTTCCGAACGGTGCTATAGGCCGCACGCTGCAGTTGGGTCCCGTGCCCGCCACCATCGTCGGCGTGGTCGCCAACATCCGCGCCACCGATTTGCGCGAGGAAGAAGGTGAAGCCATCTACATCAACTATCGGCAATCGCCCAGCTCCCTTATCAACCTGTACGTGAAAAGCACCGGCGATCTGGGGGCGCTGGAGCAGGCGATTGCCACGCTGGTGAGAGACACCGAACCGCGGCTGTCCACCGGCCGCATTGCGCCTTTGACGGCGCTGAAAAGCGAATGGCTGGCGCCGGCCAGGCTGAGAACCCTGCTGGTCAGCCTGTTCGGCCTGCTCGCGTTGACGCTCACGCTTTCCGGCGTGATCGGCGTAGTTGCCTGGAACGTTGCCCGGCGGTCGCGCGAGATCGGCATCCACATGGCGTTGGGCGCCAGTCCTGCCGACGTTTCCCGGCTCTTCATGAAGGACGTGCTGAAAATCCACGGCGCCGGCCTGCTGCTGGGCCTGGTGCTGATGCTGGCGTTCGCGCCTCTGCTGGAACCCCTGCTGTTCCAGGCCGCGGCAGGCCGCGCTGAAATCTATGTGGCGAGCGCTTTGATCCTCACGCTCGCGGTACTGGTGGCGGTTGGCCTGCCATTGGCGAGAGTGCGCAGTATGAGCCCGATGGTGGCCCTGCATGTCGAATAGAATGGGAGCACCCGCGTGAACGCCTTGTGCCACGACATCGCCTTCGCCTGGCGCAGCGTGCTGAAGCGCCCGGCGATCTCGCTGCTCATCGTCCTGACACTGGCCCTCGGCATCGGCGTCAACACGGCGATGTTCAGCGTGGCCTATCGCGTCCTGCTGGCACCTTTGCCCTACGCCGACGGCGAGCGCCTGGTGCGGCTGGAGCAGAACGGGCTTGATTACTACCCGACCGATGCGCCGTGGTCCGATGCCACGTTGGGTGATTATCGGGCGCAGAGCACGGTGTTTTCTCATCTTGTGGAATACACGCAGGGCATCTACACGCTGGTGGGGCAGGGCGAACCGTGGCAGGGCAACATCGGGTTTGTCGGCTGGGATTACTTCGCCATGCTGGGGATGGAGCCGTTGCTTGGCCGCGCCTTCACTGCGGCGGATTCCCTCGAGGGCGTGGAAGCCGTGATGCTGCTCTCCCATGATGCCTGGCGCAGCCGGTTCGGCTCCGACCCGGCGGTGGTTGGCCGTACGCTGGAGATGAGCAGAATTCTGTACCGGGTGATCGGCGTGCTGCCTGCCATGCCGATCTATCCACAGGCGAATGATGCCTGGGTGCCGGCGGTACATGATCCCTTCAGGATTTACGGCGTGACGGACGTGGCAAGCAATCGTGCCAGCGGTTACATCCAGAATGTGTTCGGCAGGTTGAACGCCGGCATCCCGGTGGAAGCGGCGGCTGTGGAGATGGGGGCGATTGCCACGCGCTTGGCGCAAGCCTGGCCCGAAGTCTATACCGAACATTATTCGCTGGCGCTCAGATCGCTGCAGGACGAAATGACCGGGAACTCCGCCGGCATTTTCGTACTACTGTTCGGCCTTGCCTTGTTGGTGATGTTCATCGCAAGCGCGAACGTCGCCAACCTGAACCTGGCGGCATTGACGGCTAGAGCCCAGGAATTGGCCATTCGTGAAGCCGTGGGCGCAAGCCCGGGCCGCATCCGGCGCCAGGTGTTGACGGAAAGCCTGCTGTTTGCGCTGGTCGGAGGCGTATTGGGTCTGTGTATCGTGCAGGCCTGTCTTGGCTTGCTGGTGGATTACGTGTCCAGCTATTCCCCGCTTGCCAACACGATCACCTTGGATGCCACGGTGCTTGCCTATTCGCTGGCGGCCGCGTTGCTCACCGGCGCACTGAGCGCTGCCTTGGCTCTCTACAAAGGACGGGACATCAACGCGGCTTTGAAGGAAGGCGGTGATAAAGTGACGGCGTCCACTGCCGGCAAATGGCGCAGGCAGGTTTTGTTGCTTACGCAGTTTGCACTTGCCTTCGTGGTCCTGAGTACCGCTGCGCTGATCGTGCTCAGCCTTTATCGGCTCAGCCACCAGCACGCCGGTTACGATACCGCTGGCGTGCTCGAGCTCAGCATGCTGATGAACGTGGACCTTGCGGCGTCCGGTCAGGAGAAGCAAGCCTACCTGCGGAATTTCGGCGAACAGCTACGCATGCGTGCCGAAGCGCT
>DATMFX010000071.1:0-5776 GCA_035555995.1 Hyphomicrobiales bacterium
ATGGCCGGCATCGGCGGCTCGGCGCTCACCGACGCCACGCTGGCGGTGCCGCAGGAAGAAAGCGCAGGCGGCGTCATCCCCATCACCTACGTGCCGGCGCGCAACACCGTGTTCCTCGCCTATGCGCTGGCGTGGGCGGAAGTGCTGGAGGCCTGCGCCATCTTCATCGGCGTCAACGCCATGGATTATTCGGGCTATCCCGACTGCCGGCCCGCCTTCATCGAAGCGTTCCAGACCATGGCCAATCTCGCCACCCGCGCCGGCGTGGAAGGGCATGCGCTGCGCATCGAGGCGCCGCTGCTGCACATGACCAAGGCGCAGATCATCCAGGCGGGACTGGCGGCGGGCGTCGACTATGCCGACACCGTTTCCTGCTACCAGGCGGATGCGCAGGGGCGCGCCTGCGGCGTATGCGACAGCTGCCGCCTGCGGCGCAAGGGCTTCGTCGAGGCGGGCGTGGCGGATCCCACCCACTATCAGTGAGTGCGGGATGGGAAATTTTTTTACGGTGCATGCCCTTCACGGCGCTTGAAATTTTTCTCCGGATCAGTACCATGTGCGCCTTCTTGAGCGGGTCGTTAGCTCAGCGGTAGAGCAGTTGGCTTTTAACCAATTGGTCGAAGGTTCAAATCCTTCACGACCCACCACTTCAAGCGGCTCGACAGGGCATTGGAAAGGACGCCGGCAGAAGGCTGAAAGGAGTCGGAACGAACACCCAATTCATAGCCCCACGCCACGGTTTCAAGGCGCAAGGCAAAGCAAAGAGAAAACCAAAAGGCTGCAGCGTTGCAGCCTTTTTCGTTTACGGCTCTGCAAGCGCCGCTCCAAGGGATTACAATTGACGTCACGAAAACGTGGCACCTTCAGTCAGGTGCGCGTTGCGACTGATGCCTGCCGATGGCAGGCCGTTGAGGCGAGTGGCCGATGACCGTACGACAACACACCGAAGCACTCATTGCCGACCAGGCGCTGGTCAAGCGCTGGCTCGACCGCGTGCCCGTGCAAGCGGTGTCCGATCCCACCGAAGATGCCGAATACAAGGACAAGATCAAGGCGCTGCTGCGTGAACGCAACGCCGCCCTCGTGGCGCATTACTATACCGACGCCGCGCTGCAGGCGCTTGCCGAGGAAACCGGCGGCTACGTAGCGGACTCGCTGGAGATGGCCCGTTTTGGCGCGCAGAGCAGCGCCACCACGCTGGTCGTGGCCGGTGTGCGCTTCATGGGCGAAACCGCCAAGATCCTCAACCCCGAAAAAACCGTGCTGATGCCCACGCTGGAAGCCACCTGTTCACTGGACATCGGCTGTCCCGCGGACGAGTTCGCGGAATTCTGCGCGCAGTATCCCGATCACGAGATCGTGGTGTACGCCAACACTTCGGTGGCGGTCAAAGCCATGGCCGACTGGGTGGTGACGTCCGCGATCGCGGTGGACGTGGTGGAGCATCTGCTGGCGCAGGGACGCCAGGTGATCTGGGCACCGGACAAACATCTGGGACGATACATCCAGAACCGTCTTGGCGCCGGCGACGACATGGTGCTGTGGGACGGCGCCTGCATCGTGCACGAAGAATTCAAGACCCGCGCGCTGCTGGACATGAAGCATTTATTCCCCGATGCCGCGGTGCTCGCGCATCCGGAATCGCCGCTGCCGGTGCTGGAACTGGCGGACGTGGTGGGTTCCACCAGCCAGATCATCCGGGCGGGCAGGGAGCGGCCGGAAAAACGTTTCATCGTGGCCACCGACCACGGCATCTTCTACAAGCTGCAGCAGCAGGCGCCGGACAAGGAGTTCATCATGGCGCCCACCTCAGGCGATGGCGCCACCTGCCGTAGTTGCGCGCAGTGTCCCTGGATGGGGATGAACACGCTGCAGACGCTGTATGAATCATTGCGTGATGGCAGCAACGCAATCGAAGTGGATCCGGAACTGGGGCGCAAGGCCCTGGTGCCGCTGCAGCGCATGCTGGATTTCCGCGGGCACTGAGGTTTCCCCACGCTTTTTAATGCATCTTCTCAGTCTTGGCCCCGACCAATGCGCTTTAACCAGCGATGACGCGTCAAGATATGGTTTTTTCTAGAACGTGCAGCAACTGGTGGAAAGCAGTCGGTGCGTGGTCCCGCTTGCGGAACGTCGGAGCGCTTTCCCGTCGGGTACAAGCGCGGATACAAGCGAGGACTGTCTGAGCCGCGCAGCGGCGAGTTCCGCAGCGCCGCGCTTGTGCCTGACGGGGCGGAGGTGGAGCAAGCGGGACCGCGCACCGACTGCCTGCCACTGTCCGGGTCCAACTGCAGGCGTCTGGGTCAGCGGTAAAACTCGTTCTCGATGCTTTGGATGTAGTCGAGGCGCTGGCGCAGGCGGGCCACGGTGAGGCGATCGCCTTCCATGGCCAGAGCGAAGTTGAGCTGCTCGCGGGCGCGGGCGAAATCGCCCACCGCGATGAAGTACTCGGCGCGCGCCTGATGCAGCTTGGCGATGTTGCCGGCCTGCCCCTGAACTTCCGCCAGGTCGTACCACAACTGCATGTCGTCCGGGTGTGACTGCGCCTGTTTTTCCAGCACCGTTGCCGCTTTCGTGAATTCACCGCCCTTGGTCAGCGCCGTGGCGTAGGCCATGGTGAGCGGGTGGTTGCTGGGGTTGATGCGCAGGTTGTCTTCCAGAATCTTGTAGGCCTTGGCGTAGTCCTTGTCCGCCACCGCGATGTCGGAGGCCAGCAGTACGTAGGTGATGCGGGTGGGTTCCTTGCTGAGCAGGGTG
The DNA here is from genome assembly GCA_035555995.1 of Hyphomicrobiales bacterium. Taxonomy (GTDB): domain Bacteria; phylum Pseudomonadota; class Gammaproteobacteria; order Pseudomonadales; family Pseudohongiellaceae; genus CAILUG01. The sequence goes on from DATMFX010000071.1 coordinate 2,758, forward strand.
TCCAGGCTCTGGGTGGCCTGCACGGTTTGCCCCGAGCGCAGTTCGGCCAGGGCGATGCCGTAGCGCGCGGCGTCGGCTTCGGCGCCATTGAGCTGGGACAGGGCGCGGCGGCGTTTCTCGATTTCGGCATCGAGGTCGCGGGCGTAGTACATCTGCACGCGCTCGCGCATCAGCAGGTATTCGGGGTTCGGTACGTACTCCACGCCCGGATAGGTGCGGGCGCGGTTGCGGCTGTCGGCCACACGGCTTTCGTCCAGCGGGTGAGTGGAAAGGAATTCGGGCACGCGCTGCGACAGCGAACGGGTGCGCAGCATCTGTTCGAACATGCCGGCCATGTCCGCGGGATCGAAGCCGGCGTTGTAGAGATTGCGCAGGCCCACGCGATCCGCTTCCTGTTCGTTGCTGCGCGAGAAGCGCAGTTGATTGTCGATGCCCATCGCCTGGCTGGTCATCAGCGCGGCCTGGCCGGCGTCGCCGCCCACCGTGGCCATGATCACCAGGCTGGCGAGCAGGCCGGCGAGGTTGGGGATGCTGTTGTTGCGTTGTTCCTGGATGCCGCGGGCGTAGTGGCGCTGGCTGATGTGCGCCAGCTCGTGCGCCAATACGGAGGCGAACTGGCCTTCGCTCTGGGCGTACGTGAACAGGCCGGCATTCACGCCCACCACGCCGCCGGGCGCGGCGAAGGCGTTGAGCACCTCGCTGTCGATCAGCACGAAGGACAGGCGGTGGTCGGTGAGTTCGGAAGTGGCCGCCAGCTTGTAGGTGAGGCTGGCGATGTATTCCGCGATCAGCGGATCGTCCATCACCTTCGACTGGCGCCGCACCGAACGGAGGAATTCGCGGCCGAAACGGTATTCCTGCTCCGTGGAAATGGTGCCCGAGATGGAATCCCCGAGCACGGGCAGGTTCACCTGGGCCGGTGCCGGCGCAACGGGCGCCAGGCACAGGGTGCCGAGGGCGAGGGCGGCGGCAAGGTGCCGCGATTTGAAGACAGGGCTGAACATACGGTACCGCGTCAAGAAGTCCTTACGGTGTAGACCGCCGATATTACGCATAATTCCTGCCATGATCTCTCGGTTTTTCGGCAAGGCGGGAGTAAAATGCCGCCTCTTATGATATCGGCCGACCATGAACTGGACCTGAGTGGTCTGAATTGCCCAATGCCGCTGCTCAAGGCCAAGCAGGCGCTCAACCGCATGGCATCCGGTGAAGTGCTGCTGGTAGTGGCCACGGACCCGGGTTCCGAGCGCGATTTTCAGGTGTTTTCCACGCAAAGCGGTGTGGCCCTGCTGCGCATGGAACGCGATGAGGGGGCTTTCCGCTACTGGTTGCGCAAGCCCTAGACCGCGCCACAGACGCGCCACCACTCGCTACTGACACAATCCAATGATCAAGGTATTCAACGACTTCTATCGGCGTTATTTTTCCGAGGAAGAAGCGATCGTGTTCACGCTGCTGCTGGCGGCGTTCATTCTCATCATGATGACGATGGGCAGCATCATGGCGCCGCTGCTGTGGAGCCTGATCCTGTCCTACATGCTGCAGGGGCTGGTGAACGCGCTGGAACGGCTGCGCATGCCACATCGCGCGGCAGTGTATCTGGTCTACTGCCTATTCCTTGGCGTGACCTTCCTGATCTTCATGGTGTTCATTCCATTTACGCTCAACCGCCTGGCGGAACTGATCAACGACCTGCCCACCATGGCCGAGCAGCTGCGCGCGCTGCTGCAACTCTTGCCCGACAACTATCCGGATGTGTTCTCCACCGACCAGGTCACGCTGTGGAGCAGCCAGGTGCAGACCGAGCTGCGCATCATGGGGCAGAGCGCGCTGACGCATTCGTTCGCCAGCTTCACCCGTTTCATCACCTGGGGCGTCTATACCGTCCTGGTGCCGATCCTGGTGTTCTTCATGCTGCGGGATTCGGAAAAACTGCTGGGCTGGTTCGAAAACTGGCTGCCGCGCAAACGGCCCATCATGGCCCAGGTGTGGCACGAGATGAACGACCAGTTGGCCAACTACATCCGCGGCAAGGCGCTGCAGATCGTCATCGTCGGCACGCTCACCTTTGCCGTGTTCGCTTTCATGGGGCTCAATTACGCGCTGATGCTGGCGGTGATGGTGGGGCTGTCCGTGGTGGTGCCGTACATCGGCGCGGTGGCGGTATCGGTGCCCGTGGTGCTGGTGGCGTTCTTCCAGTGGGGATTCAGTAGCGAGCTTTACCAACTGTTGGTGGCCTACGTCCTGCTGATGACCCTGGACGGTAACCTGCTGGTGCCGCTGATCTTTTCCGAAACCGTCAATCTGCATCCGGTGGCCATCATCGCCGCGGTGCTGGTATTCGGCGGTATCTGGGGTTTTTGGGGGGTGTTTTTCGCGATTCCGTTCGCCACTTTCATCAAGGCGGTGATCCGTGCCTGGCCGATCAGCCATCACGACGAACCGGAGCGCGCCGGCGGCGGATAACATCGCCAGAGGAGGGGAGGCCACGTATCCACTGGTCCCCGATTCAGCTAAACTTGGCCCCCTTTACGGGGTGGGCCGGCAGAGTTTTCACCTCGCGCAAACCCATCACAGAGGTAAGCATGATCACTGGCAGTATGGTGGCGCTCGTCACTCCGATGCGTCCCGACGGGGCGCTGGACTACCCGGCATTGACGCGTCTGGTCGAGTGGCACATCGCGCAGGGCACCGATGCCATCGTGGCGGTGGGTACCACGGGCGAATCCGCTACCCTGACCGTGGAAGAGCACTGCGACGTGATCCGCCACGTGGTGGTAACGGCGGCCGGACGGATTCCGGTGATCGCCGGCACCGGCGCCAATTCCACCACGGAAGCCATCGACTGGACCGAAGCCGCGCGCGTGGCGGGTGCCGATGCCTGCCTGCTGGTCACCCCCTATTACAACAAGCCCAGCCAGCGTGGCCTGTACCAGCATCACAAGGCCATCGCCGAGGCGGTGGACATTCCCCAGATTCTCTACAACGTGCCTGGCCGCACCGCCTGCGACATGCTGCC
>DATMFX010000072.1:0-5971 GCA_035555995.1 Hyphomicrobiales bacterium
AGTGAAACTCACAATTACCGAGACTAAGGATCACTATGGCAACTTCCAAAGCTTCCAAGACCAAACCTGTTCTTACCCCGGCTGACGACTTTTCCAGCTTGTCCATTGAAGAACAGACCTCCCGCTTCCTCGCTTCGGGCGGCAAGATTCAACAGATTCCCTTGGGCGTCAGTGGCCAGGTTGCCACTTCCGGCCCGCGTCACATCACCCTGGGCAAACGCCACCTCCAGGCCAACTGACGCACCCGCTGCTTTCATATAGTGCTGCTTTGCTGCTTTGACCCTGCCCTCCGGCGGGGTTCGTTTTATCTGGGTCATTGATTTTATTGGAATTTCCCCAATAATGAGCGCTCACCCACCCACGCCGGCAGCGCCTTTGCCATGAATCCCCCCCTTCCATCGCTCAGCTACGATCAGGTCAAAAGCCTGCTGGTCCCCCGCGCGGCCGCAACCCACAAGGGTCACTACGGCCACACGCTGGTGGTGGGCGGCGCAAGCGGCATGGGCGGCGCCTGTCTGATGGCCGCGGAAGCCGCGGCGCGCTGTGGCTCGGGGCTTACTTCCGTGGTCACGCATCCCGACCACGCCGGTTATTTTTTGCTGCGCCGCCCCGAGCTCATGGTGGCCGCCGCGGCCACCGCCGACGTTATTAACGTGCTTGGCGCACGCGCCACCACCCTCGTGCTTGGGCCCGGCCTTGGCCACGGTGCCTGGTCCGCCGCAATGCACAGCGCCGCCCTCGCCCTGGCCACCCAGCGCGCCCTGCCCCTGGTGCTCGACGCCGACGGCCTCAACCTGCTGCACGGCACCCCACCCGCCCAGCCCGAAGCAAGCAAGTGGATACTCACTCCCCACGCCGGCGAAGCCGCACGTCTGCTTGGCCAGACACGCGAACAGGTGGAACAGGACCGCGAAAGCGCGGCCCGCACCTTGCAGGCACGCTATGGCGGCGTGGCCGTGCTCAAGGGCAGCGGCACGCTGGTGTGCTATCGCGAAGGCAACATGCAGCATCTCGAACGCTGCGTGCATGGCAACCCCGGCATGGCCACCGGCGGTATGGGCGACGTGCTCAGCGGCATTCTTGGCGCACTGCTGGCACAGGGCCTGCCTTTGGCCCAGGCGGCGCGGCTTGGCGTGTGCCTGCACAGCAAGGCGGCGGACCTGGCGGCCCAGACGGAAGGCCAGCGCGGCCTGCTGGCCACCGACCTCTATCCCTATCTGCGCACGCTGCTCAACCCATGAACGCGCTGCCGCTTGCCGACGACGCTGCCACGCAAGCCGCCGGCGCCGCCCTGGCGCGGGCGTCACAGGGCCATGGCCTGCTCTTTCTCGAAGGCGAACTCGGCGCCGGCAAAACCACCCTCAGCCGCGGCCTGATCCGTGCGCTTGGCCATCAGGGCACGGTGAAAAGCCCCACCTATACGCTGGTGGAACCCTATGAACTGCCCGGCGGGCGCGTGATGCACTACGACCTCTACCGCCTCGGCGACCCCGAGGAACTGGAATACCTGGGCCTGCGCGACCATCTCGACGCCGACACGCTCACCCTGATCGAATGGCCGGTGCGCGGCGGCGCCCTGCTGCCCTCCCCCGACCTGTGTCTGACGTTGGTGATCCGCGGCATGCAGCGTGAACTGCAATGGCAGGCCCATACCCCTCACGGCGCAGCCATGGCCGCCGCACTTGCCGCACTGGCGGGGCAAACGCCAGCATAAATCTAGGGAAATTCTAGATTTCGGCCGCAAACCCATGTATTGTCTCGACTTCTTGTTAGCACTACCTACGTGTCGAGCCCATGCCACAGCGTGCTTTCGCCCTGCTGTTCCTGCTGCTTGCCTGCCTCAGCGGCTGGGCGCGCGCGGCCGTGGTGGAAAGCGTGCGCACCTACCGGGCACCGGAATACACCCGCCTGGTGTTCGATCTCGATAAACCCCTCTCCCACAAGATATTCACGCTCGAGGATCCCGACCGCGTGGTGATCGACCTGATCGATGCCAACCTGGACGGGCGCCTCGACAAGCTGGACCTGGACGACACCCCGATCGAGGCCATCCGCCACGCGGTGCGCAACGGCAGCGACCTGCGCGTGGTGCTGGACATGAAGGGCAAGGTGCAGCCGCGCAGCTTCCTGCTCGACAAGAACGAACAATACGGCGAACGCCTGGTGGTGGACCTTTATGATGCCGATGCCGGCAGCGAGGCGCGCCAGGTGACGGCCAGCCTCGAGACGCTCAACAATCCCAAGCGCGACGTGGTGATCCTGGTGTCCGCCGGCCATGGCGGCGAAGACCCCGGCGCCATCGGCGTCAACCGCCTGCGCGAAAAGGACGTGGTGCTCGCCATCTCGCGCGAAGTGGCCGCACGCATCAACGCCACGCCCGGCTTCCGTGCCGTGATGGCCCGCGACGGCGACTACTACGTGGGCTTGCGCGAACGGGTGTTGATCGCCCATCAGAACAGCGCCGACTTCTACGTGGCCATCCACGCCGATGCGCACAGCAACAAGGACGCCAAGGGCGCCACCCTCTATGCACTGTCGCAGCGCGGCGCCACCAGCGAACAGGCGCGGCTGCTGGCGGAAAAGGAAAACGCCGCCGATCTGATCGGCGGTGTCGGCTCGGTAAGCCTTACCGACAAGGACGCGGTGCTGGCCAGCGTGCTGCTCGACCTGAGCATGACCGCCAGCGTGGCCACCAGCCTCGACATCGGCAAGCACCTGATCGACACCCTCGACAACGTGGTGTACCTGCGCCGGCGCAATGTGGAACAGGCCTCCTTCGTGGAACTCAAGTCCGCCGACATTCCCTCGCTGCTGGTGGAATCGGGCTACATCACCAACTCCAACGACGCCAAGAATCTCGACTCGTCCGCCTGGCGCCAGCAATTCGCCGCGCGGCTGGTCGATGGCATCGTCAGCTGGTTCCAGGCACGGCCGCCGGTGGGCACGCTGCTGGCGTGGCAGAAGGAAAGCGGTTTGCCGCTTACCCGCCAGGAAGGGTCGTACACCGTGCAGCGCGGCGATTCGCTGTCCATGATCGCCGAACGCTTCGGCCTGTCGATGACCGAACTGAAAACCGAAAATGCGCTGGCTTCCGACACCATCCGCATCGGCCAGGTGCTGCGCATTCCGGGGCACAGCGCGCCGCCCGTCTATACCGAACACAAGATCAAGCCCGGCGAAACGCTGTCGCAGATCGCGATTTCCTACTCCGTACCGCTCAGCATCCTGCGCGAAACCAACCAGTTGCAGGGCGACGTCATCCGCGTCGGCCAGGTGCTCAAGATTCCGGCGTCCTGAAACGCGCCCTCGCGGCGGCGTTCCGTGTAAACTCTCCAGCGGCGCAACGCCGCCGCCGTTTGCACAGTACAGGTTTCGCCGATGACCATTCCCAATCCTCCCCGCATCCAGACGCTCAGCCAGCGCCTGAGCAACCAGATTGCCGCCGGCGAAGTGGTGGAACGCCCCGCCTCGGTGGTGAAGGAACTGCTGGAAAACAGCCTCGATGCCGGCGCCGACCGCATCGACATCGACCTGGAACAGGGCGGCGTCAAGCTGGTGCGCGTACGCGACAACGGCGCCGGGGTGGCCAAGGACGACCTGCCGCTTGCGCTGAGCCGCCACGCCACCAGCAAGATCGCCTCGCTGGAAGACCTCGAAGCCATCATGAGCCTGGGGTTTCGCGGCGAGGCGCTGGCCAGCATCAGTTCCGTGTCGCGCCTCACCTTCGTATCGCGCACGCATGACGCCGACAGCGCCTGGCAGGTGGAAACCGAAGGCCGCGACATGCGCTCGGCGCTCAGCCCCGCCGCGCACCAGCAGGGCACCACGGTGGAAGTGCGCGACCTGTTCTTCAACACGCCCGCGCGCCGCAAGTTCCTGCGCACCGAGCAGACCGAATACCAGCGCATCGACGAAATCATCAAGCGCCTGGCGCTCAGCCGCTACGACGTCGCCTTCCAGGTAAGCCACAACCAGCGTGGCGTGCAGCGCTTCGAACGCGCGGCAAGCGTTGCCGAAAAACGCCGCCGCGTCGCGCAGGTATGCGGCTCCGCCTTCATCGACAACAGCATCGCCATCGATTTTGAAAGCAGCGGTCTGAAATTGTGGGGCTGGGTGTCGCTGCCCACTTTTTCGCGTTCCCAGGCCGACCTGCAGTATTTCTACGTCAACGGCCGCGTGATCCGCGACAAACTGGTGGGCCACGCCGTCAAGCAGGCCTATCGCGACGTGCTGTTCCACGGCCGCCATCCGGCGTTCGTGCTGTACCTGGAGCTGGACCCCGCCAGCGTGGATGTCAACGTGCATCCCACCAAGCACGAAGTACGCTTTCGCGACCATCGCCTGGTGCACGATTTTCTGTTCAGCGCCCTGCACCGCTCGCTGGCCCAGGTGCGCCCGGAAGACCAGCTGCAGCCGCAAACCCTGGACGCACCCGACGGCGCCACGCCGCTCACAGCCACATCCTCACTGCCATCGACTCCGACACAGGCGCGCATGCCGCTGTACTCCCCCGGCTCGCTGTCTTCCTATGGCAATGCTTACAGCAGCAATGCGCTACCCACCACCACCGAAATCCGCCAGCAGCTCGACGCCTACGGCACCCTGCGCGAACCGCCTCCGCCAGGCACCGCCGCAGCGCCGGCCGGCACGGACGCCGGGGCCAATCCCGATGCCGACGCGCACCACGCGGACATCCCGCCGCTCGGCTACGCCCTGGCGCAACTGCACGGCATCTACGTGCTGGCGCAGAACGCGCACGGCCTGGTGATCGTGGACATGCACGCCGCCCACGAACGCCTCACCTACGAGCACATGAAAACCGCCGCCGACAACGCCGGCATCCGCGCCCAGCCTTTGCTGGTACCTGTCGCCGTGGCGGTCAGCGAACGCGAAGCCGACTGCGCGGAAGAACACCGCGCCACGCTGAGCGACGTGGGCTTGGAAGTGGACCGGCTGGGGCCGGAAACGCTCAGCATCCGGCAGATTCCCGTGATCCTCAACAAGGCCAATGCGGAGCAACTGCTGCGCGACGTGCTCTCCGACCTGCTCGAGCACGGCACCAGCGACCGCATCGCCGCCGCCCGCGACGAACTGCTTTCCACCATGGCCTGCCACGGCTCGGTGCGCGCCAATCGCCAGCTGACCCTGCCCGAAATGAACGCCTTGTTGCGCGACATGGAACACACCGAACGCAGCGGCCAATGCAACCACGGCCGTCCCACCTGGGTGCAACTGAGCGTTCCTGAACTGGATAAGCTGTTCCTGCGGGGACGGTAAGTTATATCGAGAGCCTGGTCCTACCCCAGCTGTCGTCCGACGGCGGGAAGTGGCAGGCAGTCGGTGCGTGGCCGTCCTGACAGCACGGCCCCGACCAGACGCCTTCACCAGGATCTGGGATATGGGATGAAAAACGTAGCGAAACCTCAGGGGCAAACGGGATATCACCCCCCTTGGGGCCAACCCGAAGCACTAATTAAGCCGCCGGCAAAGCCTCCACCACCGGCTCTCCGCCCCAGTAACGCGCCAGCAGCAAACGCTGATGGGCAAGTTCGCCACTGGTGAAGAAACGCACGCTGCCCACCTGATCGGCCGATGCCAGCAAATCCTCCTGCTCCAGCCGCCGCCGCGTCTCGCGCGCCACCGCCAGCCCCGCATCGACGATGCGCACGCCCGGCCCCACCACCTGCTGGATCAGCTCGCGGATCAGGGAATAGTGCGTGCAGCCCAGCACCAGTACGTCCGCCTGCCGCTCCACCATCGGCGCGGTAAAGCCCCGAAGGGCCTGTTCGATGGCATGTTTGTCGAGCACGTCCGCCTCGATCAGTTCCACCAGCCCCGGGCAGGCACGCGTGACAATCTGCACCTGGGACACGAAGCGATCCTGCAGGCGGAAGAACTTGTCGCTGGCAATGGTGCCACTGGTGGCCAGCACACCCACCACGCCGCGCTGGCTCAGCTGGGCCGCGGGCTT
>DATMFX010000073.1:0-5815 GCA_035555995.1 Hyphomicrobiales bacterium
AGGGCCAGGGGTGGAGCCCGGTGTTTACAGCGCATAGCGCTGTGGCGGGCGGAACGACGCTCGGCTATGCCGAGTGGCTGGACCGGCTTGCCGGGCCCGGAGCCGAGCGCCACATGGATGTGCTTGCAGCGTACCCTGGATAGGCATGAGCACGACCGTGGCCAGCGTCATTGATGCGGGCAGCGATTAACTCACCAGCCGATGAGGACAGCTGGAGATGAAGGCAAAAACCAGGAAGGGAATAGGAAAGGAAAGCCTCAAACAGCCGGAGCGAAATCGGCCTTCTTGACGCTGGTTTCGATCAGGGATTTGGCCATCTGCCCGCATTTGCCGCATTGAGTGGCCACGCCGAATTCGCGCCGCAGATCCGCATAGGTGCTGCAGGTACCCCCGGCAAGGGATTCCTTGATCTGACGGTCGGTAACGGCTTTGCAGAGGCACACGTACATGGGGGCGGTTTCCCGGAACAGTGGTACGTGGCAACGATAGTAGTAATGAGAATCTATGTCAACAAGCAATTATTGGCATTCGTGGCCTCGCCTTTCAGGCGGTGTCATTCACACCTGAGCGCGAGCACCGGCTTGGCGCTTGCCGCTTTCGCGGCGGTACCCCCGACCGTCAACCAGGCGATGCACAGCGCGACCACGCCGCTTCCGATGAAAACCAAGGGAGAGAGATCGATTCTATAGGCAAAATTGTCGAGCCAGCGGGACATGCTGACGTAGGCGATCGGCCACGCAATCAGGTTGGCCAGCAGGACCAACTTGCTGAAATCCTTGGTGAGCAGATAAACGATACTCCCCACATTGCCCCCGATCGCCTTGCGGATGCCGATTTCCCGCGTGCGCCGCTCGGTATTGTAGGCCGCGAGCCCAAACAGGCCAAAGCAGGCCAACACGATGGCGAGGCTGGCAAAGTACAGAAACATCCTGCCTTGCTGCTGTTCGTCCCTGTAGACCGCATCGAATTCGGAGTCGAGAAAATCGCGGCGAATGTCCACCGAGGGATTGAACGCCTTCCAGGTACTGTCGATGAAGGCGAGGGTTTCCGGAATATCGTCGCCCCGGATTTTTATGGACAGACGCGAATAGACCGACTGGGTGCCGTTGCTGTATTCCGGTGGCATGTAGAACATCAGCGGTTTTATGGGTTCGCGGACCGACTCCAGGTAGGCGTCCTTCACCACGCCGATTACCGTTCCTTCCACTATCCCCTCCTTATCTGGAGTCTTTAGTGATTTTCCGAGTGCTTCGTCGGCGGTCCATCCGAATTGACGGGCGGCGAATTCATTCAATACGAAGCTGGCCTGGGTCAGGGGAGTTTCCGCCGTCGGTGCCACGTACTGGTCCGCGGTTCTATCGCTGGAGAAGGTCCTGCCCGCCGACAGTCCAATGGCAAACGTCTCCAGGAAATTGGGACCCACGGGATATCCATAGATGTCCACCGCCTCGGTTTCGCCTTCCGGAATCACGTCACGCCTCAGCGAGGCGATGGCGGCAAGCGGGTTGATGCTGGACGCGGCGGCATTGATGACGTTGGGATGCTGCCGCAGCCGGTTCAGCATTTCCTCCCGGCGAGGTCCGAGTCCGGTGGCCAGGTCGCCCTGGACGAGGACAACCTGTTCCGTATTGAAACCAAGGTCTGCCTTCCGCGCGAAGTTCATTTGCAGCAGCACCACGGCGGTGGCGATGATGAGGGTGATGGAAATGGAAAACTGCCCGAGTACCAGAATGTTCCTGAACAGGACACCGGCATTGCCCCGGGTCACGTCTCCCTTGAGAACCCGCGAAGCCTGAAAGGAGGAGACGAAGAATGCGGCGTAGCTCCCCGCCGCAATCCCCACGAAGGCAACGAAAGCCACCATGCCCAGCAACAGGCTGGCGCCGCTGATGCTGCTCCAGTCCACGTCTATTCCCACGAATTCGCGAAACGCGGGCAGTACCAGTTCGAGCAGGGCGATCGCCATGACCATGGCGAGGGTGGTCATGAAAATGGACTCGCCCAGAAATTGCACGATGATCCGCCCCCGATCCGCGCCCATGGCCTTGCGCAAGCCGATCTCCCGCGCCCGCTGCGCCGACCGCGCGGTGGACAGATTCATGAAGTTCACGCAAGCCACGATCAATACGCATACGGCAATGATGCCCAATATCAGCAAGGCATCGGGATTCCCCACCGGTTTCCATTCACCCCGCATCGTGCTTTGCAGGTGAATGTCCCGGATGTTCAAGGCCGACATGCCGCGTGGCGTGGGGCCGGTGGCAGGAACGTGGCGGGAGACGAAATCAGGCAGCCGCTGCTCGATGTCTTCGATCCTCGCACCTTCTTCCAGCAGGATGTAGGTGTGGAAAATATTGAATCCCCAGTTCCGCAGCACGTAATCCTCGGTATAGCTGGAGCGTTTGACGCCCAGATCGAGCGAGCCGATTGCCGTGATGAACAAGTGCGTGTTGTCCGGCAGATCCCGGATCACGCCTACGACCGTCATGGGCAGCCTCTGGGCGCCCAGTTCGAGAATCTGCCCCATGGGGTTTTCACCGGGGAAGTATTTGTCCGCCAGGCTTTCGGTCAACACGATCGTGTCCGGCTGCGTCAGTGCGGTTTCGGGATTTCCCTGTAGCCATTCGTAATCCATGAGGCGGAAAAAGGAGTTGTCGGCGAATCGCACGCCTGGCTCGAATGCCGACAGTTCCCCTCGCCGCAGGAGGCCAGGCTGATCCCCATAGATCCTGGCGGTTTCGACGATTTGCGGAAACTCCTCCTTTAACAGCGCGGCCGCCAGGCCGGAATTGCTGACCGATTGGGCGGAAGCAAAATCGCCCGAGATGCGGTAGAGGCGCTCCGCAAGCTGATGATGGCGGTCGTAGCTCAATTCAAAAAGCACATACAGCGACACCAGCAGGCAGCACGCCAGCGCCACCGCCATGCCCAAAAGATTGAGCATGGAGTGCAGCTTGTGCTTCATCAGGAAGTTCAAGGCAGTCTTTAGGTAACTTTTGAGCATGTCGCTTCCGCAGTAGTGGCCACGTATTACCCTACGGATACGCAATTTTCGCGCCTTGATTTGGCTGTAGTGAAATCAAGGGTTTATGTCGGAGCTGGGGGTGGGTTGCACCTGTCCGGCGGCAATTGGCGAACACCAGTGCACGCAAACGGACACTCCGCCAGGGGGCATCGGCGATGGTCAGCGCTGCTGTGCCACCTCCCACCCACCACCCAGCGCTTTGTAGACGGACACCAGATTCAACAACAGCTGCGTTTCGCTTTCCGCCAGTTGCGCGTCCACTTCCAGCTGCGAGCGTTCGGCGTCGAGCACGCTGAGGAAATCGCTGGCGCCCACTTCGAAACGTTGCCGCGCGAAGTTGGCCGCCTGTGCGCTGGCCTGCGCCGCTTCCTGCAGTTTTGCGCGGCGTTCTTCCTCGCGCGTAAAGCGGCGCAGTGCGTTGTCGGTTTCCTCCAATGCCAGCAGTACCTGTTTCTCGAACGCGGCCACCTGGCTTTGCGTGCGCGCGTCCGCCGCGGCGATGCGTGCTTGTGCGCGGCCCTGGTTGAGTCCGCCCCATTGCAGCGAAGGGGCAAACGAAAACACTTCCGATGACTCGCGCCCCAGGTCCGACCAATCCGTGGCAAGGAAGCCCAGGCTGCCGTTGAACACGATGCGGGGATACAGATCGGCCACGGCAATGTTGTATTGCGCTGCCGACAACTGCAGCGCCGCTTCCATCTGGCTGATGTCGGGGCGGCGCTGCAGGAGCGCGCGCGGATCGCCCACCGCCACGCTGGCGGGCAGCGAGGGCAGGGGTTGCACTTGGTTCATCAAGCCGCGCAGTGCCTCGCTGCCTTGACCGGTCAGTACGCCAAGCCGATTGAGCGCCACGTGCACCGCCGCTTCCAATGCCGGAATACGCGATTCAGTAAGTGCCAACTGCCCCTGGGCACGCGACACGTCGAACAGGTCGCCCTGGCCCGCCTGCTGCAATGTCTGCGTCAACTCGAAGGTGCGGCGCTGCACCTGGGCGTTGCGCTGCGCCACGTCCAATAGATATTGATTGCCGCGTAGACTGACGTAGGCGCTCGCCACTTCCGCGGCCACGCTGACCTGCGCGGCGCGCAGTGCGGCTTCGCGTTCCGCCAGGTTGGCGCGGCCCGCTTTCACCGCGTTGCCGAGACGGCCGGTGAACAGATCCACTTCCCAACTGGTATCGAGCGTCGCATCGTACGTTTGCATGATGCTGCCCGGCCGCAGCGGATTGATCGCGGTGGGCAGCTTGTCGCGCGTGCCGCCCACGCTGGCGTCGAGCGTGGGGAAGCGCTCGGCGCCGGCCTGGCGCAATAGCGCGCGGGATTCCGCCAGCGAGGCCTGAGCCATGGCGAGGTCCTGGTTGTGCGCAAAGGCCTGCTCGAGCAACTGCTCGAGCGCGGCATCCTGCAACTGGTTCCACCAGTCGCTCACCGGTTCCTGCGCGGCAAGGCGCCCCTCCAGTTCGAACTGTGCCGCGGTATCCGGCAGCGTGGCGAGTGCCGCAGCGCGATCCACGTCGAGATAGCTGTGGCAGGCCGCGAGCGCCAGCGGCAAAGCCAGCACGGTAAAGCTTTTCAGAATTTTCATGAACTGTTCCTCAGGCCGACTGCGTGGTTTGCGGGGCGGGCAGCAACGTGTCCGGTGCGTGGACGGCGTGGCGCTTGAGGCGTTTGCCTTCCAGCTTGCGTAGCAGCACGTAGAACGCCGGGGTGAAAAACAGCCCGAAGAAGGTCACGCCCAGCATGCCGGAGAACACGGCGATGCCCATCACGTTGCGCATCTCGGCGCCGGAACCGGTGGAGTACACCATCGGCACCACGCCCATGATGAAGGCGAAGGATGTCATCAGGATCGGGCGCAGCCGCATGCGGCTCGCGGTGATCGCGGCGTGGTAGGTGTCCATGCCGCGCTGTTCCAGTTCGCGCGCAAACTCCACGATCAGGATCGCGTTCTTGCTGGCGAGCCCCGCGAGCACGAACAGGCTGATCTGCGTGAAGATGTTGTTGTCGCCGCGCGTGAGCCACACGCCGGCCAGCGCCGCCAGGATCGACAGCGGCACGATGGTGATCACCACCAGCGGCAATGCCAGGCTTTCGTACTGCGCAGCCAGCACCAGGAATACCAGCAAGAGGCACAGCGGGAAGATGAAGACCGCGGTGTTGCCCGACAATACTTCCTGGTAGGTGAGGTCGGTCCATTCATACACGATGCCGGGTGGCAGCGTCTGCGCCAGTACTTCCTCGATGGCGGCCTGCGCCTGTCCGCTGGAAAACCCAGGCGCGGCGTTGCCGTTGATGTCGGCGGTCAGGTAGCCGTTGTAGTGCGAGGCGGTTTCCACGCCATAGCTTTCCTGCATGCGCAGCACCGAGCCCAGCGGCACCATGTCGCCGCTCGCATTGCGCACCTTGAGGTTGAGCGCGTCGTCCTTGGAGTCGCGAAATTCCGCGTCGGCTTGCGCGATCACCTTGAAGGTGCGGCCGAACTGGTTGAAGTCGTTGATGTAGAGCGAACCCAAGTACACCTGCATGGTGTCGAACACGTCGCTTACGGAAAGCCCGAGCTGTTTGGCCTTGGTGCGATCCACATCCGCATAAAGCTGCGGCACATTGATCTTGTAGTTCGAGTACACGCCGGCAAGCTCGGGGCGCTGCCAGGCCTGCATCTGCACCTGTTGCGCCACTTCCGCCAGCTGTTCATAACCCAGACCCGCGCGATCTTCCAGCTGCAGCTTGAAGCCGCCCGTGGTGCCGAGGCCGTTCACCGGCGGGGGTGGAAAGATGGCGATGTAGGCTT
>DATMFX010000074.1:0-11986 GCA_035555995.1 Hyphomicrobiales bacterium
CAGTTCCTGCCAGGTGGCGTTCACGGTGGCATCGTCGGCGGGAGCGAGTGCGCGGGCTTTTGTCACCGCCGCCAGCGCCTGTTCGCGCAGGCCCAGCTCCGCCGCCACCACCGCCTGGTTGTTCCAGGCGTAGGCGTAGTCCGGATGATAGGACGCGGCGCGCTCGAATTCCTGCAACGCGGCTTGCAGCTCCCCCTGAGCGTACAGCTGGTTGCCGTGCGCCATCAACAGCTCCAGGTGCTGCGGCCAGCGCTCCAGGCCCGCCTGCAGCAGTTGCCTTTGGATGGCGGTACTGGCGCTGCCGGCGCCGCTCAGTTGCGGCAGTATCGCGGAAAAATAGGCGTCGGGTGCCGCCGTGGTTGGCAGTTGGCCCGGGGAAAGGATGACCAGCCCCCACTCTTCGGCGCGCACCCAGGTGCGGGCGAAGGTGGCAAGCGCAAGCCGGTAGTTTTCCAGCGTGCCGGAATTGAGGATCAGTTCGCGCCGCGGCAGATCGTAGCCACGCGCCACGGCGTAATGCCATTGGGGATACCAGGACAGGCCGAGGTTCTGCAGCACCAGCACCGGATGCCCGGCATCGAGTTCATCGAGCAGTGCGTTCAGGCCGCCCTGCAGGGGATAGGCAAGTTGTTCGTGGCGGCGGGCGGAGGCCGCCAGCTCGAACTGGAAACTGCCCTTGCGTCCCGGCACGAACACTTCTCCGATCAAATCCTCCGGCATCACGGCAAGGCCGTTGTGCGCCAGCACGGTGGCAAGCGCCGCCGGACCGCACTGGTAATCATCCTGGGGAAAGAAGGGCAACTCGTCAATGTGGGCGCTGGCGTCCTGGCCGCGTCCCGCATCCTGGGCAAGTTTGGCCGGCAGCGTGCCGGCGCAGCCTTGCAGCAGCGCCAGCAGCCATATCGCCGGCCAGTACTTCATGAAAGAGGAATGGCGGATTGGGTTCAGATGCGCGGGAAGATGTCCGTAACGCCGGCGATGTCCAGCAGCATGAAGATCACGATGATGGCGATGACGGCGCCAAGGAAGCCTTCGCCGGCGGGCAGCTGATCCAGCTGCGAATGCATCTGGCTGATTTCAGCATCGCTCAGTGCATTGATGCGCAGTTGCAGATCGGCGGGGTTCACACCCTGGGCCTGCAGATAGTTGGCCACGTCCTGGCGTGCCAGCAGGGAACGCACCTCGAGCCGTTGCTGGGCACTGTTGTGCTGCGTGGCCAACTGTTCGGTGCTGAGCATGCCGGCCTGCACGGAAGTCAGCGGCACGCTCCAGCACAGGCTCAGGCCCACCAGCGTGGCAACGAGGCGAGTCGAAGTAGAGTGGGATTTACGCATCATGCATTCTCCTTTTTGGATGGAGTGGTTCAAAAATTCTTGAGCAGCTGGCGCGCGAGCGCAAGCGCCAACAGTACCAGAAACACCACGAAAATCAGCTTCGCCATGCCGGTTGCCGCTCCAGCCATGCCGGTAAATCCAAGAGCAGCGGCGATGAGCGTAACGAACAAAAATGCAACTGACCAGAACGGCATACTCGATTCGACCTCCTCCATGGCGGCTTCCCGCCATGATCCCCGATGAAAATCGGTATGCGAGAAGTGTGCCAGTGTGAAATACCAGGCAAATTCGGGTTTTGCGCCGAAATGGAGGCGAACGCGCTGCCAAGAAGGTAAGAATTTCATGGATACCGGTAAAACTTTGCCGACCGTGTCAGCGTGGGCTCAGGGCATTGCGGCTCAGTTTGCCCTGGTTCACGCAGGCAGAACGTGAACTGGTTGGCGGTGTCGTTGGGAAATTGGCACGGAACTTGTTTGTTTTATGGCGCGGGCCACGGACTGGCTCTCCGATTTTCACTTCGTGCCGTCAGGCACGACCTTCACGTCCCCTCTTTGGCCCGGCTTAAGCTGGGCTTTTTTTTATGGCTTACCCTCCCTGCACGCCACCCCTAGGGGACGCCGCCGCGGCGGCGCCAAAAATTTCTCCAGGAAATTTTTTAGACTCACCGTATCTCCAGGCCTCATTCTTTCGCGCTGCTCTTGCGCACAACCCGTGGAAACTTTTACAAAGGGCCAGGAAATCTTTCCCGATCGCCGCGCCGTGTCGCCGTGGGAGAGACAGGGGAGATGCCAGGGCAGGCGATGATGGGCTGGCACGACAGTTGCAGAATGGCAAGCAACGGCAAGCGAGGCCGCTTCGTGCGCCAGGCGCCACGACCATGGAACCTTCAGCTATTGAGGAGCTAACAAAATGAAACAACCAGGCAAAAAAAATCTGAACACCGAGGCGGATCCCGAGATGACTACCGAAGCCCAGGAAGAATTCGAACAAGCGAAAAAAGCGGCGCTGGAAGCCTACAACAGCTTCCTGGAAGCCAAGCAGCATCTGAAGAATGCCGCGGAGAACGCCGGCGTCGAATTTCGTGAAAGCGCCAACGAGCAGTTTCACGAAACGGTGGAAAAACTTACCGAGCGCCGCCAGGAACTGGCCGACCAGGCCGGCAGCTACATTCGCGACAATCCCCTGACGAGCGCCTGCATGGCGTTCGTTTGCGGAATGGTGGCCTCGCGCCTACTGAAATAAGGCCGGCAGGCAGGGAGCATGAGCATGATGAACCCAGAGCAGGAAGCAGCACAGGGGCGGCGCGCCAAGCCTGGCGAGGCCGATCTGGAACTGAAGGTCATGGTATGGAGCGACACGTTGATGGCGCTCGTGGCCCTGGCCGGCATCGAATTGAAACGCGCTGTTTCCACGGTGCCGCTATGGCTGACCCTGAGCCTGGCCCGCCTGCCGCTGTGGCTGCTGTTGTGGCTGAGCGCAAGCGCGCTGGGCAGCTACGGCGCCTATGCCGCCAGCGGCAGCGTGGCGCTGGGGTTGGTGGCATTGGTACTGATCCAGGCCATCGCCTGCCTGGGGCTGGAACTGATGTTGCGCGCTCTGCGGCGCCGCTGCGAATTTGCCGCCACCCGCCGTGCCTGGCGTGATTACGTCACCGCCATGGCGCCGGCGGCCGCGGCCGCCAACATGAGCCCGCCATCGCATGAACGCCACTGAACGCCAGTTGCAGGCGCTGCTTGCCAGGATGGCGCGCAACAAGCGGCTGCTGGAGGGCGAGGGCACGCCGGGTGAACGCTGGCAACTGCAGCAAAGCGCGGCGGTACCGCTGGTGGGCATGGCCTTCGTGGCCGGTCTGATCTGCGGCGGCGGCGTGCCTTTGCAGACGCTGCAGGTGCCGCTGCTGCGTGGCGCGCTGCGCACGCTCTACAGTATCGGCGAGGTGGGTATCGATGCTTTCCAATAACGTGAAGCATGTCACAACGATGGCGGTCGTCGTCGCGCTGATGATGGGAACTGGTTATCTGTTGCACGCGTACCGCTATGGTACGCTGCCGCTGCCGGAAGGAGGCGGAGAGGTACCCACGGCTCCCGTTGCGTACATCGACCGTGTGGTGCAGTCATTGGCCACCTGGGACAAGGAGAACCTCAAGCCGCTGTTCGTGCCGGAAACCCTGGCGGGCAGCAACGACGCGCAGCTCGATCAGGTGCTGAGCACGCTCGGCAACCGGCTCGGCGGGCTCAAGGCCTACTCGCCGCCGGTGCTCGATCAGCGTGATGCGGGGTCCCCTGTGGAAGACGATCTGCAGACCTACCGTCTGCTGGCCTACTTCGACGGTGGCAGCGCCGACATCAGCCTGGTGCTGCGCCAGGGACCGGGGGCGCAGCGTCTGTATGCCTTCAATGTGGATGTGCCGCGGCCGCCGGATGTTCCTCAACAACTATGAATGACTCTGAGATCAAACCCATGCGCTTCAAATTTTCGATTCCGTGCAAACCTGTTCTGCTGACGGGCCTGTTGGGTGTGCAGTTGCTGGTGGCGGCTTGTGATGGACAACTGGGGCAGATGCCGCAGGCGTCCGCCGAGGCTGCCGGCGCGGCGCCGCCCGCAGCCGCTGCCAATGAAAGCGCGCGCAACGCACCGGCCCCCGCGCCGGTCGTGGCCGAAAGCTGCCTCGATTGCGGCCGGGTGAGCGCGATCAACTCGGTGGTCGAGCGTGGCGAGAGTTCGGGCGTTGGCGCTGCGATCGGCGCGCTGGTGGGCGGGGTTGCGGGCAATCAGGTGGGCGGCGGCAACGGCAAGCGCCTGGCTACGGTGGCGGGCGTGGTGGGCGGTGCGCTGGCCGGCAACACCATCGAACGCAACCGCAACAGCAACCAGTCGTGGGAAATCGTGATCAACATGGACAACGGCGGCGAACGCCGTATTAGCGTGTACGACACCGGCGGCCTGAGCGTGGGCAGCCGGGTGAGCGTGCAGGGCGATACCATCATCCCTCGCTGACGCGCGGCTTTCTCTTTCTATCCCTATACCGTCTGTAACAAGCGTTCCAGCTGCCGCAGGGTAAGCGGCTTCGGCAGCGCGTGCGCGACGCCTGCCGGCAGCGCGTTGTCACCCCGCAGCGAATCGTCGCCGCTTGCCAGGCACAGATGCAGCGCGGGCGCCAACCGGTGCAGTTCCTCGCACAGCGCCCTGCCGCTGCCGTCGGGCAGATGCTCGTCGGCAATGACCAGGGTAATGCGGTGCTGGCCGAAGAGCTCGCGGGCTTCCTGAAGCGAATGCGCGCCGACGGCGCGCCGTCCCAACAGCGTCAGCAATTCGCACAACGCGGCGTTGGCGTCGGCGTCGTCCTCCACCACCAGGGTATCGGCCACCGCCTCGGTCTGCGTGGTGGCCCGCTGCGCACGCGTGATGGCATCGAGCAGGCTGTGAAGCGTGACGGGTTTGGGTAGAAAGCCGATGAACCCTGCTTCCAGGCAACGTTCGCGTTCGCCTTTGAGGCCTGCCGCCGTAAGCGCGATCACCGGCAGCAGGGGCGCGAAGCGCTGGATTTCCCGCAAGGCCTCGTAGCCATCCATGCCCGGCATGTTCAAATCCATCACCACCATCGTGTAGGGCGAGTCCGGCTGCCGCAGCAGGTGCAGCGCGGTGGCGGCATCCGCCGCGCCACCGCTGGCGATGCCGGCGGAACCAAGCAGGCCTTCCAGCATGTCGCGGATGTCGGTCACATCGTCCACCACTAGTACCTTGCCGCTGAGCTGGAACGGCAGGGCCGGATACACTTCGCTATCGTAGCGCGGTGTTTCCAGCAGGGTGTCGGGGTCGAGCGTAACCGGGCCGGGGTCGATGCGCAGCGTAAAGGTGCTGCCCTGGCCGGGCGTGCTCGAGGCACTGATGCTGCCGCCGAGCTTCTGCGCCAGCTTCTGGCTGATCGTCAGGCCAAGGCCGCTACCGGCCAGGCTGCCGCTGTCGAGCTGGGTAAAGGGATCGAAGATGCAGCGCAGCTTTGATTCCTGAATGCCTATTCCTGTATCGCGCACCTGGAATTCCACCAGATGCCCGTCGCCTTCCTCCAGGCATCGCAGATGCAGGCCCACGCCACCCTTGTGGGTGAACTTGAGCGCGTTGCCCAGCAGGTTGAGCAGTATCTGCCGCAGGCGCATGGGATCGGTGCTGATCGTACGCGGCAGCGGGCCATCCGAGTTGAGTGTGAACATCAGCCCTTTCTCGACCGCCAGATCCTGCAACAGCGTGACCACTTCGGTCACGTACGGCGCCAGTTCCACGTCGCTGCGATCCATTTCCAGTTTGCCGGCCTCGATCTTCGACAAGTCCAGCGTGTCGTTCAGCAGACTCAACAGGTGCGCGCCGTTGCGTTTGATCACGCCGAGTTTCTTGCGCAGCTCGGGGTTGGCGGCAGCGTAGTGGTACATCAATAGTTCGGTATTCCCGATGATGGCGGTGAGCGGGGTACGGATTTCGTGGCTGAGCATGGCCAGAAATTCGGTCTTGGCCTGGTTGGCGGCCTCGGCATGCAGGCGCTCGTCGCGTTCGGCCTGGATTTCGCGCCGCGCCAGCGCATAGCGTATCGAGCGCAGTATCTGTTCACGCTCGAGGCTGTCCTTGGCCAGGTAGTCCACGGCGCCGGCGCGTGCCGCCGCGATTTCCACGCCGGTATCCTCCTGCCCCGACAGCATGATGATCGGCGCAGGGAAGCCAAGCGCGAGCGCTTCGCGCACCAGGTTGACGCCGCTCTCGGAACCGAGGCGATAGTCCATCAGGCACAGGTCGTGGCGCTGCTGCTGGAACAGCCGGCGCGCCTCGTCCGCGGTGCTGGCCCAGTCGACGAAGAAGCGAAAAGGCGTGGCTTCCTTGAGCAGGGCGCAGGCGAGCACGTAATCGTCTTCGTCGTCCTCGACCAGCAGCAGGCGGATGTCGCGGCCGTCCGGCAAAATCAGCCCTCCAGTCCCAGGCGGTTGGGCAGCTTGACGAAGCCGAGCCAGTAGCGGCTGAGGCTTTGCATCAGTTCCACCAGCAACTTGAACGTTACCGGCTTGGTGATGTACGAGGCCGCGCCCAGCTCGTAGCCTTTGAGCATGTCCTCTTCCTCGCGCGAGGTGGTGAAGATGATCACCGGGATGTGGCGCGTGGCCGGGTCGGCCTTGAGCTGCGCGAGGGTCTGGCGGCCATCGAGGCGCGGCATGTTCAGGTCGAGCAGGATGAGGCTCGGCAGCGGATAGCGGTTCTCGTCCTTGAACTTGCCCTTGCGCGCCAGGTAATCCAGCAGTTCGACGCCGTCGGCAACGCAATGAAAATCGTTGGCGGGGCTGCTTTCGTTGAGCGCATCGCGTGCCAGCAGACGGTCATCTTCATCGTCGTCGGCCATCAGGATGGTCACGGGTTTCAGGTTGGCGTTCACACGGATTCCTCTAGGGTGGTTTGGGTCTGGCTGAGCGGCAGTGTCACGGTAAAGACGCTCCCTTGGCCTTCGGTACTCGTTACGGTAATGGTGCCGCTGTGGCGTTCCACGATGCGGCGGCAAATGGCAAGGCCGATCCCGGTGCCGGGGTATTCGCCTTTGCCGTGCAGACGTTGAAAGGGCATGAAGATGCGGTCCTTGTAGTTTTCGTCGAAGCCGATGCCGTTGTCCACGATGCGCAGCCGCAGCTGGTTTTCCTCGGGGTCGATGTGGGCCTGCACCTTGATGACGACCTCGCGATCCGGCTGGCGGAACTTGACGGCGTTGCCGAGCATATTCTGCAGCAGCTGCCGCATCTGGAAGCGGTCGGCTTCGATGGTGGGCAGTGGTTCGATGCTGATCTGCGCGTCGGATTCGTTGATCGAAAGTTCCAGATCGTCCAGCACTTCATCGATCACTTCGTGCAGATCCACGGGAAGGAACGGCTTGGCGGTGGTGGTGATGCGGGAAAAGGACAATAGATCGTCGATCAGCCCCGACATGCGTGACGAAGCATTCTGCATGCGCCGGATGTAGTCTTCCGCTTGCGCATTGAGGCCGTGCTCGACATCGCTGAGCCTGTCGCCGAAGGCGCGGATCTTGCGCAGCGGCTCCTGCAGGTCATGCGAGGCGACGAAGGCGAAATCCTGCAGCTCGCGGTTGCTGCGTTTGAGTTCGAGCGAATAGTGATGCAACGCGGCGGTGCGTTCCTCCACTTTCAGCTCGAGATTGTCGTTGGCCTCCTGCAGTGATTGCAGCAGCCTGCGTTCCTTGGCCTGGCTGAGCCGGATCATGTTCATGCTGATGAACACCATCACCAGCCCAAGCAGGTTGGCGGTGAGTATCAGATACAGGGCGGTGGTCCGGCTTTCCTGGGCGTCTTGCAGACGACCGCGCAGCACCGTGCGTTCGTATGTTTCCATTTGGTCGGCAAGCTCGGAGAACTCCTGCATCAAATCGCGGCCCTGGTGGGTGAAGATCAGCTGGATGGCGTCGCTGGTGCGATTCTCGCGCGCCGCGGCGATGCCTTCCTCCAGCTCCAGCATCTTGGCCACCACCACGTTCTGCAGTTTGGCCGCCAGTTCGCGCTGGTCGGCGTCGAAGCTGGAGTTGTTGAACTCGATGAGGCGCTCGTTGATGGTCTGCAGGGAACGCTGGTAGGGCTCGGCGTAGGATTCGAGGTTGGTCAGCAAATAGCCGCGCTGGCCGGATTCGGCGCGCAGCACTTCCAACTCCAACTGGTTGAGCATGGTGATGTTGAGGCGCGACTGGGCCACGTTGAGCTGATAGGTGCTCACCTGGTCGATGGCAAAATAGCCGAGTATGGCGTTGACGATGAAAAAGCAGATGAAGAAGGCCAGCGGCAGGCTGACGCCGAGGGAGGGAAAGCGGCGGGGGGAGAAGTCCTGAGTGGTGCTCATGGCGGCGTTTCCCGCTGCAGCTCGTCGCGAAAATCCTGCAGTATCCGGTTGCAGCGCTGGCTTTCGTTGACAATCGCCGCAAGCGCCTTCTGCAGCCTTTCCGGATTGCCGCCACTGCGTTGCAGCAGCTGTGCCAGTTCGGCATTGACCACGATGGTGTTCAGCGGGCCCCTGGCGTCGTGTACCAAACGGTCAATTCGATCTCTCATTGTCGGCCTCGTAGGCGCCAAGACGGTTGTAGAGGGTTTTGACACTGACGCCAAGTACTTCTGCGGCGCGGGTTTTGTTGTTGTCGTAGAGGCTGAGAGTTTCCAGGATCAGTTGGCGTTCCACGTCCTCGATAGTACGGCCCACCAGGGTGGGAGCGGCTTCCGGCTGCTTGCTGCGCGAAAAGGGCGAACCGAACCGCTCGGGAAAGCGCAGTTCGCCGGCGTCCGTCTTGGTCATGATGCAGGCGCGGTGCACGATGTGTCGCAGCTCCCTGACGTTGCCGGGCCAGTCGTAGTCCGCGAGCCGGGCAAGATCCGCGTCGTTTACGCTGAAGTGCGTGCCGTTCTCGCGGTTGAGGCCGCGCAGGAACCACCGCACCAGCAGTGGAATGTCATCGGTACGCTCGCGCAGCGCGGGCACCTGCAGGGGGAACACCGCCAGGCGATAGTACAGGTCTTCGCGCATGCAGCGGTGTTCCACCAGTTCCTCCTCGCTGCGGTTGGTGGCGGAGATCACCCGTGCATCGACGGCGATGGCAGTGGTGCTGCCCACCGGCGTGACGGTGCGGGTTTCCAGCACGCGCAAGAGATTGGTCTGCAGCCCAAGCGGCATTTCGGTGATTTCATCGAGAAACAGCGTGCCGCCGCTGGCTTCCTCGAACAGACCGCTGCGGCGTGCCAGCGCGCCGGTGAATGCGCCTTTTTCATGACCGAACAGTTCGCTTCCGATCAATTCGCTGGAAAACGCGCCGCAGTTGGTGGCGAGGAAAGGGCCGCTGCGACCGCTGGCGTTGTGGATGGCGCGCGCCACCATTTCCTTGCCCACGCCGCTTTCGCCAAGCAGCATCACGTTGGCGCCGGTGCCGGCCACGCGTTCGATTATGTCGTAGAGGTCGCGCATCACCGGCGTTTCGCCGATCAATTCGCCGAAGTGCAGCGCCGTGTCGTCATCGGCTTCGGCGGCAGCTGGCTCGAACAAGGGTTGCAGCTGGTCCAGCGACAGCGGCTTGATCAGGTAGTTGACGTTGAGGCCATAGAGATTCATCACCTGCGCCTTGACCGCCGGGTGGCCGGTGATGATGGTGACGCGGGTACGTTCGGTGTCGACGTGGTCGAGCAAATGGAAACCGCTGCCATCCGGCAGCATCAAGTCCAGGAAAACGCGATCGAAGTGGCCTTTTGCCAGTTTTTCGCGCGCCTCGGCCACGGAGGCAGCGGTTTGCACGGAATGGCCAAGAAGGCCAAGCAAATCAGCGGTGGCTTCCAGAAAGGCCGTATCGTCGTCTACCAGTAGTACCCGTGCCAAGGCAACCTCGCGTTTATCCATAACGGGGAGGCATGTTAGCACGGCTCGCGTTTCGGTAGCCCGGCCGCCGGTGAAGGACGCTGCAAGTTGTGATTTGGCGCTCAATCCAACGACTTGCGGAACTTGAGGGTGGCGGCCACCAGGCCCACCCCGGTGAAGAGGCACAGGAACACCGTATCGAGCGGCATGTCGGCCAGGCTGGCGTCGCGCAATACCACGCCGCGGATCATGCGCACGAAGTGCGTGGCCGGCAATACTTCGGCAATCCATTGCGCTGGCGCCGGCATGCCCTCAAAGGGGAACATGAAACCGGACAGCAGTATCGACGGTAGCAGGATGAATACCGTCATCTGCGTGGCCTGCAACTGGGTTTTGGCGGAAGTGGAAATCATCAGGCCAAGGGTAAGGCTGGCGGCGATGAAGAGCAGCGTGGCGCCGACGATCGCCAACAGGCTGCCGTTGATCGGCACGTCGAACGCCACGTGGCCAAGGCCGAGAATGATAGCCATTTGCAACAGGCCGATCAGAATGTAGGGCGCGATCTTGCCGAGCATCAATTCCAGCGAACTGACCGGTGTGGTGATCAACAGCTCCAGGTTGCCACGCTCGCGTTCGCGCACGATGGCGGTGGCGGTGAAGAGGATCATGGTCATGGTCAGGATCACGGCGATGAGGCCCGGCACGATGTTCACCGGCGTGCGCCGTTCCGGGTTGAAGTACAGTACGGTTTCGAAGCTGGGTATCGCGCGCACTTGCGGCAGGCCGGGGCGCAGGGCCAGCGGCATGTCGCGCAGGCTGAGCAGCGCGGAGGCGATGACGTTATCGGAACCGTCGATCAGCCATTGCCCGGCGGGCTGGGTGCGTGTTGGCTGATGCAGGCGCTGCGCCAGGTCGGCGGGCAGCACCAGCACGGCGCGTACTTCGCCGCGGGTGATGGCGCGTTCCGCATCGATGATGCCGGCATAGGCGGCGCTCAGGTTCACCACCTGCGTGGCCTTGACGGCGGCGATCAGCGCGCGCGAGTCGCTGTTTTGCGCCAGGTCCACCACGCCCACGGGAATGTCGCGCACGTTGTTGTTGATGGCGTAACCGAAGAGCAGCAGTTGCAGCAACGGCAGCATCACCACCATGCCGAAGGTGAGCCGGTCGCGGCTGAGATGCCGCAGTTCCTTGCCCATGATGGCGCTGATGCGCATCAGCCACGCCATGTCAGGAGTCCACCGGTGCGGCGGGCGGCGCGCTGTCCGCATTGTTGGTACAGGTCACGAACACGTCTTCGAGGGAAGGGCGTACCAGGGTCAGCGTATGCGTGTCCTTGCCAAGCGAGGAATTGGCGCGCAGCCAGTCCAGGGGCGCGTCTATGCGTTTGTCCACCAGCACGCGCAGCTGTTCGCCAAGCTGCGCCACCGAGCGCACGCCCTGCAGTTGCAACAGTTCGGTCTTGAGCTGGCGCTGTCCGCCGCCCTGCACTTCCACCACGTTGGCGTTCATGTCTTCCATCAGTTGCTGCGGCGTGCCGTCGGCGCGCTTGCGGCCGGCTTCGAGTATGGCCAGGTAGTGGCAGCGTTCGGCTTCGTCCATGTAATGGGTGGACACCAGGATGGTGGTGCCGGCGTCGCTCAGGTCGAACAGTTTTTCCCAGAAGTCGCGGCGGTTTTCCGGATCGACGGCGGAGGTGGGTTCGTCGAGGAACAGCAGCTCCGGTTCGTGCAGCGTGGCCGCCGCCAGCGCCAGGCGTTGCCGCTGGCCGCCGCTCAGCGTGTCCGCCAATTGGCGCCGGTGGCGCGTGAGGCCATAGCGTTGCAGCAGCGTTTCCACGCGGGTGCGGGCACGTGCTCGCGGCAGGCCGTAGATGCGGGCGATGAACCGCAGGTTTTCGTCGAGCGTCAGGTCGCCGTAGAGCGAAAACTTCTGCGTCATGTAGCCGATGCGGTGGCGCAGCGCTTCGGCCTGGCGCGGCAGCTCCAGGCCCAGGATGTTGATGTGCCCGGCATTGGGCGTGAGCAGGCCGGTGAGCAGGCGAATGGTGGTGGACTTGCCGGAGCCGTTCGGTCCTAGAAAGCCGTAGATGCAGCCACGCGGAATGCGCAGGTCGAGCTGGTCCACCGCGGTATAGCTGCCGAAGCGCCGCGTCAGTCCCCGCGCTTCGATGGCGGGTGTGCTCATGGCAACAGCAACTGCGCCGGCAGGCCGGCCGGCAACGCGGCGGCGGAATCCGGCAGGTCCACTTCCATCAGGTAGACCAGGCGCGTGCGTTCGGTGC
>DATMFX010000075.1:0-5005 GCA_035555995.1 Hyphomicrobiales bacterium
CAAAACCCATCCCTACATTTCCACCGGGCTGAAGGACAACAAGTTCGGCGTGGCCATCGACAGCGCCGAAGCGCTCTACCTGCATGCCAGCACGCTGCCCGGCATCGAGATCGTGGGCGTGGATTGCCACATCGGCTCGCAGCTCACCGAACTGGCGCCCTTTCTCGACGCGCTCGACCGCCTGCTGCTGTTGATCGACCGTCTTGCCGCGCGCGGCATCGTCATCCGCCACCTGGACCTGGGCGGCGGCCTCGGCGTGCGCTATCAGGATGAAACCCCACCCGAACCCGGCAGCTACATCGAGGCGGTGCTGGCACGTCTTGGCGAACGCAAACTGGGGCTGATCTTCGAACCCGGCCGTTCCATCGTGGCCAATGCCGGAGTGATGCTGACCAAGGTGGAATACCTCAAACCCACCGCCAGCAAGAACTTCGCCATCATCGACGGCGCCATGAACGACATCATCCGCCCCGCGCTGTACCAGGCGGTGATGGACATCGTGCCGGTAATCGAGCCGCCGCCCGAACGCGAGGCGTTCACCTGGGATCTGGTGGGGCCGGTATGCGAAACCGGGGATTTCCTGGGGCGTGGCCGCACCCTGGCGCTGTTGCCGGGAGATCTGCTGGCCGTGCGTTCGGCCGGCGCCTACTGTTTTGCGATGAGCTCCAACTACAACACCCGTAACCGCGCCGCCGAGGTGCTGGTGGATGGCAGCCGCCACTTCCTGGTGCGCCGCCGCGAAACCTATGCCGACCAGCTGGCGCTGGAAACGATCCCGGAGTAAGGGCCATGACGCTGCGCTTCACCAAGATGCACGGGCTGGGCAACGACTTCATGGTGGTGGAGCTGCTCACCCAAGAGGCGAATCTCGATTCCGCTGAAGTGCGCGCCTGGGCCGACCGCAAGACCGGCATCGGCTTCGACCAGCTGCTGCTGATCGAAGCCACCGACGCGCCGGGCTGCGACTTTTCCTATCGCATCTACAATGCCGACGGCAGCGAAGTGGAACATTGCGGCAACGGCGCGCGCTGCGTGCCGCGCTTCCTGTTCGATCAGGGCCTTACCGACAAGCGCGAACTGACCTTCGCCATGGCGCGCGGCCGCATCCATACCCGCCTCGAAGCCGACGGCCAGGTGACCGTGGATATGGGCCCGCCCGAACTG
The DNA here is from genome assembly GCA_035555995.1 of Hyphomicrobiales bacterium. Taxonomy (GTDB): domain Bacteria; phylum Pseudomonadota; class Gammaproteobacteria; order Pseudomonadales; family Pseudohongiellaceae; genus CAILUG01. The sequence continues at coordinate 1,165 of DATMFX010000075.1, forward strand.
CGCCCCGACCGGATTCCCTTCGAGGCACCGGCACAGGCCGTGACCTATCCGCTGGAAGTGGCAGGGCAACTCTACGAGATCTGCGCGATTTCCATGGGCAATCCGCACGCGGTACAGTTGGTCGATTCCGTGGAACTGGCCCCCGTGGGCGAGCTTGGCCCGCTGATCGAACAGCATCCACGCTTTCCGGCGCGGGTAAATGCGGGTTTCATGCAGGTGCAGAGCCCCGATACAATCCGGCTGCGCGTGTTTGAGCGCGGCGCCGGCGAAACCCTGGCCTGCGGCACCGGCGCCTGCGCGGCGGTGGTGGCGGGAAGATTGCGTGGGCTGCTGGCGCCAAGCGTCACCGTGCATACCCATGGCGGTCCGCTGCGCATCGAATGGCAGGGGGAAGGCCACCCCGTGTGGATGACCGGCCCTGCCACCACCGTTTACGAAGGACAATTGCCCCGATGACGAGTACGCCCGGCGCCAGCCAGCCTCAATCACAACAACAGCCGCAGCAGGACCAGGACATCGAGACTGGTGGGGAAATCACCGCCGACGCCGTGGCGGATCACCTGCGCCGGCATCCCGAATTCTTCCAGGAACACAGCGACCTGTTGCTGGAGCTGAAGATTCCGCATGAAAGCGGCCGCGCGGTATCGCTGCTGGAACGCCAGGTGGCAGTGTATCGGGAACGGCAGTACGCCATGGATGAACAGTTCAACGACATCATCCACAACGCCAAGGTGAACGACGCACTGTTCGAAAAGACGCGCCTGGTGATACTGGAGCTTTTGCACTGCCGCACGCTTGCCGCGGTAAACGCCGCGATCGCCGAGCGCATCCGCAACGATTTCGATGCCAGTGCCGCCACGCTGGTGTTCGTATCGGACCGGCAATCCGAGGCGGAAGTGGCCACCATCGCGCCCACCGCCGTGCGCACCGCGCTTGGCGAGTTCTATGAAAAACAGCGCACCTGGTGCGGCCAGCTCAATCCCGTGCAGCAAAGCCTGCTGTTTCCCGAGCACAAGCTGCCGATCGTGTCCGCCGCCATCACCCCGCTGCATCTGCCGGAAGACAGCCCGCTGCGCCAGGCCTACGGCCTGCCGCTGTTGCTTATCGGCAGCGTGGAAAGCGGGCACTTCAACAGCTCGCTCGATACGCTGTTTCTCGACTTCATCGGCGAAGTGCTGAGCGTGCACCTGCAGCACATCACGGCGCCGTAGCAGCCCGCCGCGATTGCGGCCTTCACCTCAGCTCCGGATTCGACGGCTCAGCCGAGCTTGCCGTAGCGCAGCCTGCGCGCCGCGCGCACCAGCGGCAGCAACAGGCTGCGCAGCCAGGGGCGGCGATTGATCACCAGTTTCAGATCGCCGAAACGCAGCCAGCCGTGGTAACTGAGCAACTGCCAGCACTCACGCCAGAAGCGGCGTGGCGCGCCGGTTTGCGGGCCGTGCGGCAAATCCACGTGCGAGAAACCCGCATAGCGGCGCTCGCCATTCCTGGCCGCCAGCGTGGCTTCCAGGAAACGCCGGCCATAAAGCCGGTCGGGTTCAAGATGGCAGCCTTCCGCCCATTCATTCCAGGCATTGATGAACACCAGCGGATCCGTTTCGCCGCGTTGCCGTTCCAGCGCCAGCGTTTCGGCCAGCCAGTATTCGTAGTTTTCCGGCGTGCCGTTGATCGCCATCACCGCGCGCTCGCCGGTGCGCGAGGTGTTGTCCCAGGAGGGAAACACCGTCTTGAACACACGCCCGCGCGGATAGCGGCGTTCCAGGTACGAACGCGCCACAGCGGCGTACTGCATCACGCTGCCCTTGAAGGCGTCGAAGAACGTGATGTCCTCGTTGATGTTGCGCAAGCGTAGATTGTGCGGCGGAAATTCCACGCCGCTGTCGAATCCCAGTTCCAGGAACTTTTCATTACCGTGCGTGAGCGCCGCGCACAGGTGGATTTCGCCGATGCCGATGGTACGAAAATGCTCACGCCATATCCGGGTGCTGCGCTGCGGATCGGGCAGGTGCGGCGCGCGGTAGACGATCAGCAACGGCTTGCCGTCCACGCGCAGATAACGCGGGTCGCGCAGGAACGGTTCCAGCGACTGGGCGAAGGCCAGGTCGTCCTCGGGGCGGTACTTCTGCTCCAGCAGCATTTCGTGATCGGCGGCATCCCAGCGGCGGGTCCAGTTTTCGTTGGCCCAGCACAGGCAGAACGGCATGTCGCTGGCGGGGTCGGCCAGCATGTCATCCACGGGGCGTTCCAGAATGCGTTTGCCGGAAAACCAGTAGTAGTGGTAGCAGAAGGCGTCGATGCCGTAGGCCTTGGCCAGCGCGATCTGCTCGTGCCGGGTGTCCCGCACCCGCAGGTCGTAAAAGCCGAGATCGGTGGACAGGTGAGGCTGGTAATGCCCCTCGAACAGCGGCCGCGCCTTGGTGACGTTGGTCCATTCGGTGAAACCCTTGCCCCACCAGCGGTCGTTTTCGGGAATCGGGTGAAACTGCGGCAGGTAATAGGCCACGAGCCGTGGCATTGGCGCGGCGGCGCCGGATTCGTTGGAAGCGGCCGCGCCGGATTCGTTAGAGTGTACGGTCATGATGGGTGTCTTAGTGGGTCATTACGCGGGAAGGGCGCCAAGCGTCAGGGCGGGGTCCGCATGCTCCGCCGGCACCGCCTTGAGCGCCAGCTGGTACACGTCGGCCTGCGGCTGCGCCAGCAGCGCGTCCCGCAGCGCGGGCGGCAGTGCCTGCCATTGCAGGGCAAGCGGTGTTTGTGCCGGGGCCTTGCACACGTAACCGGCGGCAACGATCTTGAGACCGGCCTGGGCAAACAGCGCTTCGATCTGCTTGAGCGCAAAGAAGCGCAAGCGGCCACGCCGCAGCGGGCCGGCATGGCCATAGTCGACCTCGCCCGTGGCCAGGCAACCCGCCACCGCGGCGTGGCCGGCGTTCTGCAGCGTGGCGATCACACAGCCTTGGGCGCCTGCCACTTCGCGCATCCGCATCAGCGCCTGCCAGGGGTCGCGCAAGTCTTCGAGCGTGCCCAGGGCAAGCACGGCGGCAAAGCCATCCCTGCCCTCTGCTTGCGCAGCAGCCGGCACCGGCCACTGGACCGCGTCCACGGAATGGGCAAACACCCCTTCGCAATAAGGCCGCGTCGCTTCCAGGGCGGCGATGTCATCCTCCAGCACGGTAAGCCGGCATTGGTGGCGTTCGCGCAGCAATTGCGCAACGCCGCTTTCGCCAGCGCCGGCAAGCAGCACTCGGGCGCCGGGCGCCAGCCATTGCAGGACGCCCTGCAGCGGATTGTCGAGGCGCAGCAGCCGCGATTCTTCCGCCACCACCGGCGGCGGCGCGGCCGGCGGGGGCGGCAAGGGGGGGTTGCGGCCAAGCGCGGTGGCCACGTTGCGCAGCGGCGCGGTGAGCCGCCAGCTGCTGGAACCATGCAGCGCCGCCAGTTGCTGGCGTAGTGCTTCCTGCCCTTCTTCGGCCTGCTGGCAGCGCTGCTGCAGCTTGACCAGGAGCCTGCCCAGCGTGGCGGTCTGTTCGCGCAGGTCCACCGCGCCCTGCACGGTTCTTTCGTACTGCGCTTTGTAATGGGTCAGCTCGAACAGGCGCCACAGCAGTTCGTCGTCCCAGAACGGCATGCGTTTGCGGTAGATTTTCAGCATGGCGGCGCGCGCCAGTTGCAGGTTGCCCCACAGGCCGGAGCCGGTGCCGGGCGCCACCTGGTAGATGCCGCCCACCTCGGGCAGCAGCTGGAACTCACCCTGGTCCTGCAATTGCAGCCAGAAATCCCAGTCTTCGCAGTGGTCCAGCGTTTCGTCGAAGCGCGCGCCGTTGGCCAGCGCGGTGCGGCG
>DATMFX010000076.1:0-5363 GCA_035555995.1 Hyphomicrobiales bacterium
TTTCGGACCCAAAAATGCATATTGCTCGCCTTTTTTCGGACCGGCCAAGCCGGGCCGAATCAGACCCTTTTTCCCTTGTTTCGATCAGTTTCAGGAGTTTCTCTTGGCCAATACAGCTCAGGCTCGCAAGCGCGCCAAACAGGCGGAGAATCGCCGCCGCCACAATGCCAGTTTTCGTTCCATGGTGCGCACTTACATCAAGAAAGTGGTCGCCGCCATCGGTACCAAGGATTACGCCGCCGCCACCGCCGCCTACAACGAAGCGGTGCCGGTCATCGACCGCATGGCCGACAAGGGCTTCATCCACAAGAACAAGGCTGCTCGCCACAAGAGCCGTCTGAATGCGGCGATTCTGGCCCTGAAAGGCTGAAAGCGCGTTCCACGTTCATAAAAAAACCGGCTTTTGCCGGTTTTTTTATGCCTGGGTAGGGTTGGAGTGGGCGGCATCGAGTCTGTACTTTCATCCCACGCTTAAGGCAGCACAGTCAGGCGATCCACTTCAAATTCGCTTTTGCGCAGGCCCTTGTCGAATTCTCCCAGCAGTTCCACCTGCTGCTCGGCCGTTATGGTTTGGCCGGCGGGAAAATCCTCGTCGTCGATTTCGATGGTGATCCGGCCGGTGGCATCTTCGAAGGTGTAGCGTTCGCCGCCGTCGTGGGAAACGATGCGGCCCTGCAGCAGGGCATGCTGGTCGTCGCTGCCGGTGTCCAGCAATTGCTGAACCGTCATCAGGGGCACGCTGCTGGGGCCGGCATAGGAACCCGCCGTGGGCTGGGCAGCGCTGCTGGGGCCGGTGTAGCCGGTGGATTGGGCGATTGCCGCGGTGGTGGTGCCCAGGATCAGCAGGGCGGCGGCGAAGGTGGGGACGGTATGGCGCATGGTTCATCTCCTTATCGGTAAAAGAAATTCTTATCGGTGAAAGAAATTCCGCCAATCGCGGAATGGAGATATTGGGCGCCCTGAACCTGAAGGCAATCTGATGTCAGGTCAGTTTTGAGGAAAATCCAGCAGGACGCTCAGCCCGCGGCCGTCCAGACCGTCTTCGAAACGCAGCGAAGCGCCGTGCAGCGCGGCGATGCGCGCCACGATGGACAGGCCCAGGCCATTGCCGGTCTGGCCCGTGCCGAGCACCCGGAAGAAGCGTTCGCCGAGGCGTGCGCGCTGTTCCGGGGGTACGCCCATGCCGTCGTCGCGCACGGCCAGGCGCGTGCCGCCTTGCGGCAGCGGCAGGGATTCGATGCGCACGCGGCCGCCATCACAGCCATAGCGCAGGGCATTGTCGATCAGGTTGCGCAGGGCGCTGGCCAGGAGCGTGGGCGCGGCGCGCAGTTGCGGCACCGCCAGGGCGCGTTCGAGGTGTACGTTCCAGGCTTGCGCGTCCAGCACGAGACTGTCCAGCAGCGCGCCAAGATCCACGGTTTCGCGTGCCAGTGGCTCGGCCTGCGGCTCCAGCCGGGCAAGCGCCAGCAGGCTTTCCACCAGCGCCGTGCAGCGGTCGAGATCCAAGCGCAGTTGGCGCAGGTGCGCGTCCGGCAGCTGCAGTTCGCGTTCGATGAGCTGCACGCGCATGCGCAGCGCGGCAAGCGGCGTGCGCAGCTCGTGCGCGGCATCGGCGGTAAAGCGCCGCTCGCTGTCCAGCGCGGTGCCCAGGCGCGCCAGCAGCGCATTGAGCGCGTCCAGGATCGGCTGCAGCTCACGCGGCGGATTGTGCGCCTGCACGGGCGCGAGATCGTGCGGTGACTTGGCGTCGATGCGCATGGCGGTGTCCTCCAGAGGCCGCAGCAGGCGCCGGATCGAGAACCACACTAGCAGACCGAGCAGCACCAGCAATCCCGGCACCGGCCAGGCCAGGTTTTCGGCCATTTCCTCCAACAGTTCCAGGCGATCTTCCATTGGCTGCGCCACCTGGGCGGTGATGCCGTCCGGACCGGGACGGACGTGCACGCGCCAGAATTCGTCGTCGACCCACACCGTGGCCTTTTCCTCGCGCCGCGCATCCGGCACGAACGCCGTGGCGGGAGTATCGTCGCCGCGCAGCAGCACGCGGCCGTCGGGTGCCACGAGCTGGTAGTACATACGCAGTTTCAGCGCTTCCTCACGTGCCGCGCGCACACCGCGGTTCGCCTCGGCGGCATTCTGCGCCTGGGGCGCAAGCTGCAGCACCAGGCGCGAGCCTTCTTCCAGCGCATCGTCGAACACTTCACTGGTGGCGTACCAGGCCACGGTTACCACGATGGCGAGACTGACCAGCCACAGGCCGATGCTGGTGCCAAGCACCACCAGCAAGAGGCGACGGCGCAAGGACCAGCCGTCGTGCCGCGACACGGCCGCAGCGCCGGGCACGCGTTCACGTCGCCATTTTTCCGAGGGAAACCTGGAAGTGAGCCATTGCGGGATGCGCGCCAACCCTTGTGGAATTTTCATGCCGGCGCCAGCCTGTAGCCGAGGTTGCGCACTGTCAGAATGAAGCGGTTGCCCAGCTTCTTGCGCAGGTTGTAAATGTGTACCTCGATGGTGTTGCTCTCCACTTCCTCGCCCCAGCCGTACAGGGCTTCCTCCAACTGGGCGCGGCTGAGGATGTGGGTGGGATGACGCATCAGCGCCTGCAGGACGGCGAATTCACGCGCAGTGAGCGCGAGCGATGTGCCCTCGCGCGTCACGCGCTTGGCGGCGGGATCGAGCACCACTGTGCCATGGCGCAGCTCGGGGGTTTGCTGCGCCGCGCCACGGCGCAAGGCCGCGCGCACGCGCGCCGAGAGTTCCTCGAGATCGAAAGGTTTGACCAGATAATCGTCCGCGCCCAGGTCCAGCCCCTGCACGCGGTCGGCCAGCGTATCGCGCGCGGTAATCACGATCACCGGCAATTGCGTCTGGGCGCCGTTGGCGCGCAGGGCACGCAGCACGCCGTCGCCATCGAGGCCGGGCAGGCCGCGATCCAGCAACACGCATTGATAGGCATGGGTGGCAAGCGCGGCGGCGGCCTGGTCGCCACGCTGCAGCCAGTCCACCGCGTAGCCGTCCAGTTGCAGCCAGGCTTGCAGCGAGCTGCCCAGGGAGGGGTCGTCTTCGATCAGGAGGATGCGCATGCGGGCAGCCTACGACGGCAAGATGAAGCGAAACTGATTGCCCGGCGCGGACGCTACAGCAGCGCCAGATTGTCCCGATGTACCATCTCGGGCTCGCCATCGTACCCCAGCAGGGCCAGTATCTGCTCGCTGGAATGGCCGATGATGCGTTGCGCCTCGTCGGCGTCGTAGTTCACCAGGCCATGCGCCACGCGGTTGCCCTGCTCGTCGATGCACAGCACCAGGTCGCCGCGCTTGAAGTTGCCGGACACGGCCTTGATCCCCACCGGCAACAGGCTTTTGCCCTGGGTAAGCAACACGCGCACCGCGCCCGGATCGAGCGTGAGGTGGCCGCGCACCTGCAGATGATTGGCCAACCACTGCTTGCGTGCCGCCACCGGCTGCTTGTCCGGCACCAGCAGCGTGCCGAGCGGTTCGCCGCGATGCAGTGCCAACAGCACGTCGGGACTGCTGCCGTGCACGATGCAGGTGGCGGTGCCGGAACGCGCCGCCAGACGCGCGGCGCGGATCTTGGTCAGCATGCCGCCCTTGCCGAGCGCGCCGCTGCCGCCGGCCACGGCCATGAGCATGTCGTCGCTGCTGGCGGCTTCGCTGATCAGGTGGGCTCCAGCGTTGTGGCGGGGGTCGGCGTCGAACACGCCTTGCTGATCGGTCAAAATCACCAGCACGTCGGCGTGGATCAGGTTGGCCACCAGGGCGCCCAGGGTGTCGTTGTCGCCGAAACAGATTTCGTCGGTGACCACCGTATCGTTTTCATTGATCACCGGGATCACCCGCAGGTCCAACAAGGCGCGCAGGGTGCTGCGCGCATTGAGATAGCGCTTGCGGTTGGACAGGTCGTCATGAGTAAGCAGCACCTGGGCGGTGTGCTTGCCGCATTTCTGGAACTGCGATTCGTAGGCCTGCACCAATCCCATCTGGCCCACGGCGGCGGCGGCCTGCTGTTCGTGCACGGCAGTGGGACGCCCGGGCAGGCCCAGCCGCCGCACGCCTTCCGCCACGGCGCCGGAAGACACCAGCACCACGTCCAGGCCCTCGTCCTGCAACGCGCAAATCTGGTTGGCCCAGCGCGCGATGCTTTCGCGGTTGAGTCCCTTGCCGTTGTCGGTCAGCAGCGAGCTGCCGATCTTGATGACCCAGGTTCTGGCCTGGGTAAGGAGTTCCCGTTTGCTCATGAACAGCGCTCAGTCCCGCACGTATTCCACATCCATATCGTCATCGTCGTCATCCTCTCCCCCGCCCTGGCGGCGTTCGCGCCAGAGGGTGCGGGCATGGGCGATGCTCTCGCGGATTTCATGTTCCATCTCGCGCTGGCGCTGCTGCTCGGCCTCGCGCAGGTCCGGATTCTCGTCCAGTTCGCGGTGGTGCTGCGAGATCAGTTCCATCAGCGCCTCGCACAATTCGCGCGTGCCCTGCCGCGAAGCGGCGGAAATGGTGAACAGGCGCCCTTCCCAGCCCAGTTCCTCGCGGATGCGCGTTTGCAGTTCCGCCAGCGCCTCGGGCGCCAGCAAATCGATCTTGTTCAGCACCAGCCAGCGTTCGCGCTGCCCCAGTACGCCGGAAAACTGCTCCAGTTCGTCGATGATCACCCCGATCGCCGCGATGGGATCGCTGCCGTCGGGCGGCGCCACGTCCACCAGATGCAGCAGCACCGTGGTACGCGCCAGGTGCTTGAGAAAACGAATACCCAGCCCGGCGCCTTCCGAGGCGCCTTCGATCAACCCGGGAATGTCGGCCATGACAAAGCTGCTTTCGTCACCCACCCGCACCACGCCGAGGTTGGGGACGAGCGTGGTAAAGGGATAATCGGCCACCTTGGGGCGCGCGGAGGAAACGGCGGCGATCAGCGAGGATTTGCCGGCATTCGGCAGGCCGAGCAGGCCGACGTCCGCCACCACCTTGAGCTGCAGTTGCAACCGGCGCACTTCGCCGGGCTTGCCGTTGGTGGTCTTGCGCGGGCTGCGGTTGACGCTGGATTTGAATACGGCATTACCGAGGCCGTGGCGGCCGCCCTGGGCCACCAGGAGGGTTTGGCCTTTGTGGATGAGGTCGCCCATGAGTTCCTGGGTGTCGGCTTCGTAGACGCTGGTACCCACGGGGACCTTGACGTAAAGATCGGAACCGGAGGCGCCGGTGCTGTTGCCTTTACGTCCGCTTTCGCCGGGTTGGGCGCGGTAGCGGGGCTGGAAGCGGAAGTCGACGAGGGTGTTGAGTCCGACGTCCGCCACCAGGTAGATGCTGCCGCCATCACCGCCGTTGCCGCCGTCGGGGCCGCCG
>DATMFX010000077.1:0-3534 GCA_035555995.1 Hyphomicrobiales bacterium
GCAGATTGCGTTTGAACTTCATTGCTGCAGCTCGACCGCGCGGCTGCTGTGCAGCGCGTCGACCAGCTTGATGGATTCACGTTCGAGTTCCACCACCAGCGATTCCACCCGGCGCAGGAAAAAGCGGTAGAACGCCAGCGCGGGGATGGCCACGGTCAAGCCCGCCGCGGTGGTGATCAGCGCCTTGGCAATACCGCCGGAGAGATTGCCGGCATTGCCCGCGCCCACGCGCATCAGATCGCTGAAGATATCGATCATGCCCAGCACCGTGCCGAGGAGGCCCAACAGCGGACTGATGGAGGCGATGGTGCCAAGCGCGCTCAGGTAGCGTTCCAGGTCGTGCACCACGTGCGAAGCCGCCTGTTCGATGCTTTCGATCATGATGGAACGTCCCGATTTGGCGTTGACCAGCCCGGCCGCGAGTATCTGCCCAAGCGGCGAAGACGTGCGCAATTCGCGCAACTGGGCTGCATCGAGCTGGTTGTGGCGCAGCTTGCTCCACACCTCCGCCAGCGCGTTGCGGGGGGCGATGCGCGCCGGCGTGAGGGTCCAGAAGCGTTCGATGATGATGGCGATGGCAGCAATGGAACACAGGATGATCGGCAGCATCAGCCAGCCGCCTGCTTGGACGATCTCGAACACTCGGCGTTTCTCCGGAAAACGATGCGGCACTTTACCATAATCTCCCCCCGGCCTCAGCCAGGCGGCAACGGCGCGCCCCAGAAACGCGCGCGCTGGCGGCGCTGTTCGTTGAAGTGCAGATCGCCCTCCTCCACGCCCAGTTCCACCGTCAGCGCGCCGCCGCGCATGGTGTACCAGGCCTGCACGCCACGGCGGGCATAGCGCTCCCGCACCGGCTGTGCCGGATGGCCGTAGCGGTTCAGGTAGCCGGTGGTATACACCACGTGGGCCGGTTGCAGGGCTGACACGAACGCCGGCGAGGACGACGTGGCACTGCCATGGTGCGGCGCCACCAGGACGTCGACCGGCGCCAGGGGCCGCTGCGCCAACAAACGATGTTCCCGCCTGCGTTCGATGTCGCCGGTCAAGAGCGCCGTGTACCGCGCGGTGGCGATGTGCAGCACGCAGGAATCGTCATTGCGGGACAAACCGGTCACGTCGGGGCTGAGCACGGTGAAGTCGACGCCGTCCCAGCGCCAATGCTGACCGGCGCGGCAACGTTCCTCCTGCGTGTCGGGTGGAAACAGGCCAGGCTCGGGGCTGCTGTAGAGCGTGTTGTAGCGCGTACTTGAGAGCGCCGTGGGATAGGCGCCGAGTACCGCGTCGAGTCCGCCGTAATGATCGAGATCGGCATGGCTGATCATCACCCGGTCCAACTGTTTCACGCCGGCATGGCGCAGCGCCGGCAACACGATGCGGCTACCGGCGTCGAACCGCGCGCTGTAGCGCGGCCCTGCATCGTAAAGCAATTGATGATGGCGCGTGCTGATCATGATGGCCGTTCCCTGCCCCACGTCGAGAATACGGAGGCGCACCACGCCAGGCGGCAAGGCTGCCGGACGCAGCAGTAGGATCACCGGCAAACAGCAGACAAACACCAGCCTCTGCCAATGTGTATTGGCCATAAGCAGGCCAAGCGCCCATGCCACCAGCAGCACGCGACCGATCAGCAGCAAGGCAGGCAAGGTCCAGAGCGGCGTTGGCGCCAGCGCATCGCAGGCACTCAGAAGCTGCAGGTAATAGCCCAGACCGGCATCGGTGACCTGCAACAGCGGGCGCGCCAACTCCGGTGCCAAGGGGGCCAATAACAGGCTCAGCAGACTCAACGGCACCGCGAGAAAACCGATCAATGGAATGGCCACCAGATTGACCAGCGGCGACAGCCAGCTCACCTGCTGGAACAACAGGCCAGTCAAAGGTAACAGCGCCACACTGACGTAACCCTGGCTGCGCACCAGCATTACCGCCTGGCGCCACCACCACCCTTCCCCGTCCGTTTCCGGCAACAGCGCCAGAGTCAGCACCGCCACGGCCACGAACGACAGCCAGAAGCCAGGCAACTGCGGCGCCAGCGGATCGCACACCAGAACGATCAGTAGCGCGGTGAGCAATATCTGCCAAAGATTGCCCTGCCGGCGCAGAAACATCGCGCCAAGACTCAACGCGCTCATCACCAGCGCGCGCTGCGCCGGCAGATTGAAACCGGCAAGCGCGGTATAGAACCAGGCTGCGACAAGCGCCAGCGCGGCCGCCGGCACCGGCGCGGGGCAGTGGAGCGTCAGCCAGGCGCTGCGGCACCACAGCCAACGCGCCAGCCACAAACACAATCCCGCCACCAGCGTGATGTGCGACCCGGAAATCACCATCAAATGATTGGTGCCGCTGCGATTGAACAAATCCCATTGTTCAGGCGCGATGCCATGCCCCTCGCCAAGACTCAGCGCCACCACCAGCGGCAAGCGTTCAAGCCCGGCACCCGCCTCTTCCAGCGCCAGCAGCAACCGATGCCGCAAACGCTCCAGCACCCGCCGCCCGCTGTTTTCCGCCAGCAACCACGTACCGCCCTGGTCGCGCACGTAACCGGTGGCGCTGATGCCCTGCTCCAGCAGCCAGGCCTCGTAATCGTAGGAACCGGGATTGGCGAAACCATGCGGCCGCCGCAACCGTACCTGCCAACGCCAGCGCTGCCCCGGCGTGAGCGGCAGCGGCACATAACTACTCAATTGCAACAGCCGCTCATCAGTCTGCCACTGCCCACCCTCGCAATCCTGCAGCGTAGCGGCAGCACACAATCTCTCCAGCCGAAAGCGAAAACGACTCCCCTGCTCCGTCGGCAAAGGCAACGACCACACCACGCCTTCCACCCAAACCTCGCTTGGCGCAGTCGTCACCGGCCACCAATCCTCCAAGGCACGCTGCCCCTGCCATGCCAGCCACCAGGCGCCAAGCAGCAGTACGCAAGGCAGCCTTGAAGGCGCTAGGAAAAGGCCGAGCAACAGTGGCGGCAACAACCAGGGCAGCCAATGCAGAGGCGGCAACTGAGGCAACCAGGCGGCACCAATGATGCCCAGGCAGAACGCGATCATCCATGAACGCATGACGGCACCGGCAAAACCCACAGTCTAGTACGACCTGGCGAGATTGCTGGTTCTCGAATAAAAGTTGATGGCCATCAAAGAGCGGCGCATGGATGCGCTTGCAGCGTCCCCTGGATAGTCAAACGCAACACCAGCGGCTCTCGAGATGGATGCGGACCACTTACAAAGCCAAAGCCCAAAGCACCCAATTATTCGTAACGCAATATCTCCGCCGGCTTAAGCCGAGCCGCCCGCGACGCCGGATAAAGCGTGGCCAGCAAACTCAACAGCAACGCCAATGCACACACCAGCACCAGGTCACTCCCCAACACCTGCGTAGGCAGATAGTTCACCGGATAGACATCCGCACTGAGCAGCACCATCCCGGTCCGCGCCTGAATCCAATTGACCAACGGTCCCACAGCAGCCGTGAGCAACAACCCCGACATCAACCCAAGCGCCGTCCCGATCACCCCGATTGCCGTCCCCTGCACCA
>DATMFX010000078.1:0-11955 GCA_035555995.1 Hyphomicrobiales bacterium
CGTCCAGCAGCAGGATCAATTGTTGCGAAGCGGACGGGTGCTGCAGCAACTGCGTATGCAGCGCCTGGTGGAGGTTTTGCTCATTGGGCAGGTCCAGGTGCTGGCGCAGCTGGGCGTGCAGCGCGTCGACGGAAGCGGGCGGCGGTGCAAGCAGCAGCGCCAGTTGCCCTTCCTGCTGCAGTTGGCGTTGCAGTTGCAGCAGCAGCGCGCTTTTGCCGGCCTGTGCGGGTCCGGTGAGCTTGATCACCGCCTCGCCAAGCGACAGCAGCAGATGCATGCCGTCGATGATCGTCTGGTAGGGCCCGAAAGGCAGATAGGGCGTGCTTTGCTGGAGCATGTTCAGCGCGTGGTGAGGCGGTATTCTTGAGGTCGGTGTGCCATGTTAAAGCATGGCCGGGGCATGACAAGGGACGCGCGGCATATTTGCGGGCTGGTAGGCGGGCCGGGTTTTCTCCGGCCCAGAGGGCGCACTCAGAAGCGGGCGAAGGAATCCAGCATGAAACGCAGCCCGCCCTTGTCCACCAGGTTCAGGCTGATGTTGCGGAACAGCCTGTCGCCGTGGCGCAGGGACGGGATGTACAGCGTGTTGCTGGTGGCGTCGAAGCGGGCGACCTCGGCGGGCACCTGCTGCAGGGGACGCAGGGTGGTTTTGTCCACCACCAGCGTCAGCGTGGGCTCCGTGTCCACCAGTTGCAGCGTGGCGGCGTAGGGCTCGTTGCCGATCATGACCGGCAGGGTGACCGCGCCGCGGCAGAATTCGGCCAGGGCGTCCTGTGGGCTGTTGATGCTGCAGTGATAGGGGCTCGGCAATTTGTACAGCGCGTAGGCGTGCTTGATGAGCACCAGGTCGTTGGTCTGCACGGACGCAACGCCGTAGGCAGAGGTAACGGGCACTTCGGTGAAGGCCGGCCCAAGCGCGTCGAGCTTGGCGCGCCGCAGGCGGGCGATGGTGTCCACCACGTCCATGCCGGTGACTACTTCCGCGAATACCGCGAAGCCGCCGTTCTGGTGATCGAGATTGGCGGAATTGTCGCTCAGGTTGACGAACCATTGGCTGGTGGCGCTGTTGGGATTGTTGCCCAGCTTGGCCATGGCCACCGTGGCGCGCTGGTTGGAACGGCCGAATTCGTTGTACACCGGCGGATCGGTGGGAATTTCCAGCACCCTGCCGTCCTGCAGCGTGTAGCCGCCGGTCTGCAGCACGAACGGTTCGCGGCTGGTGGTGAGCGCGCTGCGGTGGATGATGGCGTTGTCGTAGTCGCCGTCCTTCACGTATTTGAGAAAGTTGTCGACGGTGCGCGAGGCGGTGTCGCGGAACAGGTGCAGGCAGAAATCGCCCAGCGTGCTTTCCATGCAGACGTAGTCCTGCGCGCGCAGGGGCAGGCTGGCCAGACTGGCTGCCAGGAACAGGGGCGCGGTCAGGAATCTCATGGTCACCTCACTCAACTCGGACTGCGCAAGGTTAGCGATGCCAACCCCGCAAAAAAAGCCGAAATATGTACGTGGCCGGGGTTATTTTGTATGAGATGTGTAATTCGGGGGATTCGGCGGGACCGAACAGGTCCGAACTGGGCAATTTATGGACGCAAGGAAATGACGGCGCAGGCAGTGCAGGGGCTTCGAAAGTTCTTATAGAATCCTTCGCGATGTAGCGCGGGCATGACCTCGCGCGCGCGCTCTGTCGACGCCCCACGCAACCTGTGATCGGCAGGCCCGATGAACAGGTCGATAAACGGGTCGATAAATAGACCGATAACAAGAACAAGCTCAGGAACCGCATAGCCATGGTACATCCGCGCCACCTTCCCTTCGTTTCCAGCGTCCTGTTTGCCGCCATTGCCGCCAGCACCCCGGCCATGGCGCAGGATGCCGCCACCGGCCTCGGCTTCTTCACCGAGACCTGCGCCCACTGCCACGGCGCCGACGGGCAGGGCGGTGTGCTCGGGCCCTCGGTCCTGCAGCGGGTGGCGAGCGAGGAAGACGGGGCGCTGATCGACTTTCTCAAGGTGGGCAATCCGGTGAAGGGCATGCCCCCGGCAGCGCTCAGCGACAGCCAGTTTCCGGACCTGGTGGCCTATCTGCGCCAACTGGCGAGCAACGTGGTTTTGGCGGATGGCGCCGCGGAGGTGCCGCGCAATCGCTATTCTTCGATGAGCAGCATCGATGGTTTCAAACCGGTGACCGATGCCATGCTGGCAAACCCGGATCCCGCCGACTGGCTCTGGTACAGCCGCACGCCCGACGCGCAGCGCTTCAGTCCGCTCGACCAGATCAATCGTTCCAATGTCAGGCAGCTGGGGCTGGCCTGGTCCAAGGGGCTGCCCGCCGGCATCACCGAAACCATTCCCACCGTTTACAGGGGCGTGATGTACATTACGCTGCCCGGTTCCAACGTGGCGGCGCTGGACGCCACCACCGGCGATACCATCTGGGAATACCAGCGCGACTACGTCAATCCAGGCGCCGGTGGCGGCGGCCGTTCCAAAACCCTGGCCATCTATGACGACATGGTCTATTTCACTGCGCCGGACGAAACCATCGTGGCGCTCGACGCCGTGACCGGCGCCGTGCGCTGGGAAGCGCCCACGCCTGGCCGCGGCAACACCAGCGGCGCCATCGTGGTGGAGGGCATGGTGATGTCCAGCGGCACCTGCCGCACCCAGGCAAGCTGTAACATCACCGCGCACGATGCGCGTACCGGCGAACTCAAATGGACCTTCAACCTGGTGCAGGCGCCGGAAGATCCGCCGGGCGTCGATACCTGGGCCGGGCTGCCGCTCGACGACCGCCGCGTCAGTTCCTGGGGCCTGCCCGGCGGCTACGATGCCGAAACGCACACCCTGCTCTGGGGAGTGGCCAATCCCAGCCCCTACACGCGGCTGGAGCGCCACGGCGATTCCGACGCCGTGCCCACCATGGCGCCGGTGGACCTGTACAGCAATTCCACTCTGGCCATCGATCCGCAGACCGGCAAGCTCAAGTGGTACTACCAGCACCTGCCGGGCGACGACTGGGACGAGGACATGAACCAGGAACGCGTGATCGTGCACACCAAGGTGGCGCCCGATCCCGAACACGTGAAGTGGATCAGCCCGAAACTGCAGCCGGGCCAGGAGCGCGACATCGTGGTCAACGTGGGCGAGGGCGGCGGCATGTGGGCGCTGGACAAGGCCACCGGGGAATTCCTGTGGGCCTCGCCGTTCCCGGGCGACGTGCCCAACTTCCTGATCAGCGACATCGACGTGGAAACCGGCCGCACGGTGATCAACCGCGACCTGGTGCTCGATGAGCCCGGCGCCCACCGCATCATCTGTTACTTCAACGTGCGCAGCTACTGGCCCAGCGCGTACAGCCCGCGCACCAACAGCCTGTACGTGCCGTACATCAACAACTGCCTGAACATGACCGCCGCCACGCCAGCGACCGAAACCCTGCCCGCCATGCCGGAAAGCCGCATCGGCATCCCGGTGCCGGGCAGCGATCTCGACGAGCTGAACGGCCTGGCCAAGGTCAACCTGGAAACCGGCGAGATCACGCGCTGGAACACCGGGCGCATT
Source organism: Hyphomicrobiales bacterium (assembly GCA_035555995.1). Classification (GTDB taxonomy): domain Bacteria; phylum Pseudomonadota; class Gammaproteobacteria; order Pseudomonadales; family Pseudohongiellaceae; genus CAILUG01. The sequence continues at coordinate 3,558 of DATMFX010000078.1, forward strand.
CCCACCAACAGTTCCATCCTGGCCACCGCGGGCGACCTGATCTTCTGGGGCGACATCAACCGCCGCTTCCGCGCGCAGGATGCGCAAAGCGGCGAGGTGCTGTGGGAAACCATCGTCGGCGGTCCGATCTCCACCAGCAACATCACCTATTCGGTGGACGGCCGGCAGTACGTGGCGATCATCACCGGCAATAATCTCTCGCATCCGGGGCTCAACACCGGCTCCATGGGGCCGATCAAGCTCAATCTGGACAACAGCCCCGCGTCCAATGCGTTGTACGTGTTCGCGCTTCCCGAGTAGCATGCAAAGGCCCGCCCCGCGCCGGTTTCACGGCGCCGGGCGCGCGGGCAGGACAAGCATGGCGGGAGTAAAGACATTCCATGAGCGTGTTCCGCTTGTTGCTGCTGCTCGGCTGTCTGCTCGGCACGGATCTGCTGCAGGCGCAGAGCGAGTGGCGCGAATACCCAAGCATCGAACGTGGTCGTTACCGGCGCGAACCGCCGGCGCAGCAACAGCCTGAGCCGGCCGAGTTCGTGGTGGGGCGTTTGATGTTTCCACAGTACGACCGCGGTCCGTTCGGCAGCGGCCGTGGCGACTGGCGCCAGGGCGGCACGGCGTGGACGGTGGACTATCCCGATGGCGATCGCACCTTTGCCCGCCTGCTGGGGCGGTTGACCACGCTCGACGTGCGCGCGGTGGAACAGGCGGTGAATCTCGATGAGGACAGCGCCTTCGACTGGCCGTTTCTGATCTCTGGGCTGGTCGGTTCCTGGAACCTGACGGACTACCAGGCGCTCAGGCTGCGCGAATATCTGCTCAAAGGCGGGTTTCTGCTGTGCGACAGCTTCTATGGGCAGGCCGAATGGGACGGCTTCATCGCCACCCTGCGCCGCGTGTTTCCCGACCGCCTGGTGGTGGACCTGCCCGACGACCATCCCATTTTCCACCATCCCTACGACCTCAGCGACAAGCGCCAGATTCCCACCTGGCAATACCTGCCGCAGGGCTACCGCGACGGTGGCGTTACCCCGCACTGGCGCGGCGTTCTCGACGACGACGGCCGCGTCATGGTGATGATCACCTACAACAATGACGTCGCCGACGGCTGGCAGCGTGCCGACGACCCCGGCTATCCCCAGTACGAAGCCAACCTGGCGATACGGCTGGGCGTGAACTTCGCCCTTTATGCCTTGACGCATTGACCGGATTTTTATCGGGCCACGCTGTTTTCGCTGGTATTGCAATGTAAAAAATAGTTAACATTGTGTCTGCTATTTTTTACAACGCAACATTCCCAGAGGATCCGCCGATGCGGGCAGGACTGCGCGATATTTCCATCCGCGAAGAAGGCTTGTGGTTCAGGCTGCTCACCTATATTGCCGTGGCCATCTACTATTTCCCGCAGGAGGCGCGGCTGGTGAAGCTGGGCGACGAAGCCCTGTCCGGCGAGGCGATGTCGCAGCTGATCGTCAACACCGTGTACCTGGCCGTGGCGATCAGCGTGGTATTGTCCTGGCTGTTCCATAAACAGCAGAAGCAGGAACCCATGGACGAGCGCGACAGGCAGATCCAGGCGCGCGGCCAGGTGCTGTACAGCGTGGTGATGGCAAGCGGCGTGCTGTGGGTGATGGGCACGATCGTACTGCAGGAACTGCATCTGGGGCCCGGCGAATACCTCATGCTCACGCCGCTGATGATCGCCCACATGCTGCTGCGGGTGCTGATGGCGGCGTCCATCGCCAGCTTGTCGCTGCGTCTTTATCTGTACCGGCGGGGTAGCTGAGATGGGCCGCCGTCCCGCCATTCGCTGCCAGATCCGCCGCCTGCGCTTCGAGGCAAACGAGATGACCCAGCAGGACCTGGCGGAGCGGGTAGGGGTAACGCGCCAGACCATCATCGCCATCGAGGCCGGCAAGTACTCGCCTTCTTTGGAACTTGCGTTCCGTATTGCACGCGTGTTCGGCCAGCCGCTGGACAGCATCTTCCAGTATGGGGAAGAAGCCGGCTGAGGCCTGCCTCCCTTTCCATCTTTCTTTTCTATCGTTCTGCCTTCACCTGCTTGCGCCGCTTGGGGGTGTGGGAGTAGGATTCCGCCATAAAAACATATTTGGATGTTTTTATTGCCTCAATAATTCCTGGAGATTCGTCATGAAAGCGTCAGTTGCCTTGCTCGCCCTCGTTGCCACCCTTGCCTTCGTTCCCACCACCTACGCCGCGCCGGCGGAGGACCAGCCTTCCGCGGCGGCCGTCGATACCCAGCTGGCGCTGCGCGATCTTTGGGTAGAGCACGTGTTCTGGGTGCGTAATTACGTAGTGGCCAATGCACAAAATCAGCAAGCCGCCGCCGATACTGCTAGCGAGCAGGTGGTGGCCAACGCCGGCGCCATCGCCAACAGCATTGCGCCGCTTTACGGACAACCGGCGGCGGATGCCTTGCTTGGCCTCCTGGCGGGACATTGGGGTGCGATCAAGCAATACAGCGACGCTACTGTGGCGGGCGATGAATCGCAGCAGGAAAGCGCCGTATCGGATCTGACCGGCAATGCGGGCGAAATCGCCGACTTCCTGGCGGGCGCCAATCCCTACCTGCCGCGCGATACCCTGTTCTCCCTGCTGGGCGCACACGGTAGCCATCACGTCGCCCAGATTCAGCAGATCGCTGCCGGCGACTACGCCACCGAAGCGCAAACCTGGCAGGCCATGCGCACGCATATCCAGGCGATTTCCGATGCGTTGACGGCCGCGCTGGTCAAACAATTTCCTGACAAGTTCTGAGTGCCGCGGCGCGGTGCGGATTTTGCCGTTCGCGCCGGCGACATTGGTTGCGGCGCGGATCGAGGTGTTATTCTAGCGGCGCCCGCATGCGGTATTACGTACCGCATGCGGGCGCTTTCCTATCACCATTTTCCAGGCTCGCGGGAGCCGCGCCAATGATTACCGGTTTGGGCGATACCCAGAAATCCCTGTTGAGCATTCTGCTTTATTCGCCGGAGGGCGCCAGCGTCGATGAACTGGTGCGCAAGCTGGGGGTGACGCGCAATGCCGTGCGCCAGCATCTGGCCTCTCTGGAACGGGAACATTTGATCCAGCGCTGCGGCCAACGGCCCACCGGACGTCGCCCCGAACTGCTCTATACGCTCACGGAACAGGGACGGGCGGCGTTTCCCAAGCAATATCCGCTGATGGCCAGATTGTTGATACAGCGCATCATCGACGCCCGTGGCAACGAAGACCTGACGCAGCTCATGCGCGACATGGGACGTGACCTTGCCACGTCCATTGCGCCCGATGAAGCGCTGAACGAGGAAGCCATCGTGGCGCGCATGAACCAGAGCGGGTACGAAGCCAACGTGTTCTTTCGTGGCCGCGACAAGGAAATTCATGCGCACAATTGCGTGTTCCACGCACTGGCACGGGAACATCCCGAAGTATGCGATTTCGATCTGGCGTTTCTGGAAGCGCTTGGCCGCGGCAAGGTGGAGCACGGCGAATGCATCGTGCGCGGCGGCAACCGCTGCGTGTTCAGGCTTGCCGCCGAGGGTAAGGCTGCGCCGGCCAATGCGCGTGGCACCGCAGGTACCGCACGCAGGAAAACGGCGCGCGCCAAGCCCTAGCGTTGCGGCGGCTAGGCCTGCGCCTGCCGTTGCTTGAGTTCGCGGCGCATGGCGTGCAGCACCGGTTCGGTATACCCGTTCGGCTGCTCGCGGCCGTTGAACACCAGGTTGCAGGCCGCCTTGAAGGCGGTGCCCTCGAAGCCGGGCGCCATCGGAAGGTAGGCGGGATCGGCCGCGTTCTGCTTGTCCACCACCGCCGCCATGCGCTTGAAGGTATCGAGCACCTGCGCTTCGGTGCAGATGCCGTGCAGCAGCCAGTTGGCCACGTGCTGGCTGGAAATGCGCAGCGTGGCGCGGTCTTCCATCAGCCCCACGTTGTGGATGTCCGGCACCTTGGAACAACCCACGCCCTGATCGATCCAGCGCACCACGTAACCCAGGATGCCCTGGATGTTGTTGTCCAGTTCCGCCTGGATCTGTTCGGGAGTGAGATCGCGCTTGAGCATCAGCGGAATGGTGAGTATGTCGTCCACGCTGGCTTTCGGGCGCGCCGACAATTGACGCTGCGTGTTGGCCACGTTGATCTGGTGATAGTGGATGGCGTGCAACGTGGCGGCGGTGGGCGAGGGCACCCAGGCGCAGTTGGCGCCCATGTTGGGATGGATCACCTTCTGCGCCATCATGTCGGCCATCATGTCCGGTTTCGCCCACATGCCCTTGCCGATCTGCGCCTTGCCGGTGAAGCCGGCGGCCACGCCGTTGTCGACGTTGGAATTTTCATACGCGCTGATCCACGGCTGGCCCTTGACGGCCTCCTTGGGCACGAACGGGCCGGCCAGCATGCTGGTGTGGATTTCGTCGCCGGTGCGGTCGAGAAAGCCGGTGTTGATGAAGAAGATACGATCCTTCACGGCGCGGATGCATTCGTAGAGATTCACGCTGGTGCGGCGTTCTTCGTCCATCACGCCCACGCGGATGGTGTTGCGGCGCAGGCCAAGCGCGTCTTCGGTCATGTCGAGTAGATCGTTGGTAAACGCCACTTCCTCGGGGCCGTGCATCTTCGGCTTGACGATGTAGATGTTGCCTTCGCGGCTGTTGTGGAACGGGCCGTTGCCTTTCAGGTCGTGCAGCGCGCACAGGCACGTGACCATTGCGTCCAGAATGCCTTCGGGGATTTCGTTGCCGTCGTTGTCGAGCACGGCGTCGGTGGTCATCAGGTGGCCCACGTTGCGCACCAGCAGCAGGCTGCGCCCCTGCATGATGACGGTTTCGCCGCTGGTGCCCTTGTACAGGCGATCGGGCGCCAGTTTGCGGGTGAAGGTTTCACCGCCTTTTTTCACCTGTTCGGTAAGCGTGCCTTTCATCAACCCGAGCCAGTTGCGGTAGGCGTCCACCTTGTCGGCGGCGTCCACCGCGGCGATGGAATCCTCCAGGTCCTGGATCGTGGTCATGGCCGATTCCATGTACACGTCCTTCACGCCGGCGTGATGCTGCTTGCCGATGAAGTGTTCGCGATCGAGCTGCAGTTCCAGATGCAGGCCGTGGTTGGCGAACATCATGCAGGTGGGGGAGGTGAAGCCGCCCTGAAAGCCCACCAGCTTGTCCGGGTTGGACAGGCCGGTAACGGTGTGATCGCGCAATTCCGCTTCCACCACCACATGGCCGTTCTGGTTGGCCAGACGGTATTCGACCACCTGGCCATGGCGGCCGCGCTTGAGCGGAATGGCCTGGTCGAGAAATTCGTCGGCGTAGTCCATCACTTTCTGGCCGCGCACAGGGTTGTATGACTTGCCCTTTTCGGCACCGCCTGATTCCGGAATGACGTCTGTTCCGTAAAGTGCATCGAACAAACTGCCCCAGCGCGCGTTGGCGGCGTTGAGCGCATAGCGCGCGTTCATCACCGGCACCACCAGCTGCGGTCCCGCCACGATGGAGATTTCGTAATCGTTGCCGCGCGTGCCGATGCGGTAGCTTTCGCCGATTGGGACTAGGTAGCCGATGTCCTGCAGGAATTGTTTGTATTCGGCGCGGTGCGACAGGTAGTAATCCACATCGTGTTCGCGGTGCCAGGCGTCGATTTTTGCCTGTATTTCATCGCGTTTCTGCAACAATGCGCGATTGCGCGGCCCAAGCGTGTCCACGATGCGTGCCAATGCGTCCCAGAAGTCGTGCGGGCTGATGCCGGTATGGGGAGCGGCTTCCTTCTCGATAAAATCGTACAGGATCTGGGAGATTTGCAGATTGCTGGCGGAGATGTTGTGGGTCATGCGCGCCTCTGGCCTAAAAAGGGGTGAAACAACGGCCGTCATTTTAGCGCCATAGATTCGTAAAAGCCCAACCATGAAAACGCAGCGTCGCGCCCGCGAAAAAATCGCGGTCGCCCCCTTGGCCGGGGTGTTGTGCCTTAAAACTTGCGGGTATACTCGCCCTTCCCGTGGCGGGGCATCCGAACCCCAAGAACAAAACCAACATCCCTAAAACAGAATCACAAGATCAGTCATGGGCACCTCAGGAGGCACTATGAAGAAGCTGTTATACCCACTCACGGCGACGGTTTCGCTGTTGGCCAGTGCGATCGCGCTGGCGCAGGTACCGGGCCCCGTCGAACGCGTGTTGCCGGACGGCTATATCACCGGCCGTGTCACCAGCAGCAACGGCCCAGAGGCCGGCGTATGGGTCATTGCGGAAACTCACGAAACCAATACCCCGTTCATCAAGATCGTGGTTACCGATGATGACGGACGCTTCGCGCTGCCACAGTTGCCTGAATTCACCTACAACGTCTGGGTGCGTGGCTATGGCCTCCTGGATTCCGAGAAGATCGAAGGCCGCCCCGGCGATACCGATCTGGAACTGACTGCTGAAATCGCCCCCACGCCGCAGGAAGCCGCCCAGGTCTATCCCGGCGACTACTGGCTCTCGCTGCTGGAACCGCCAAGCGCGGACAAGTTCCCCGGCACCGGCCCCTTCGCCGCGGGCGGCAATGGCTTCCTGCCGAACAACATGCAGATCCAGGCCGACTGGATGCACGCCTTCAAGAAGGACTGTAACTTCTGTCACCAGTTGGGCAACCACCTGACCCGCACGCTGGACCACATGTCCCAGTTCAACTTCGAGACCCACGAAGAGGCATGGATCTACCGTACCTCGCTCGGTACCCGTGGCGGCGCCATGCAGGGTGCCTTCCTGGCGTTCGGCATGGATGGCATGGCCAAGGTCATGGCCGACTGGACCCGCTCGGTGGCAGCCGGCGACGTGCCCGAAATGCCGCCGCGTCCACAAGGCATCGAACGCGACGTGGTGGTCACGCTGTGGGATGTCGGCGGTCCGCAGGACTTCATGCATGACGTCATCTCCACCGACAAGAACAACCCCACCGTCAACGCCAACGGCCCGCTGTACGCGGTTTCTTCCGGACACGGCACCATCGAGGTGGTCGATCCGATCACCAACGACAACTACAAGTACGTGATTCCGACGCGCGAGGATCCGCGCGTGGTGGCCACGCGCTTCCCGGCGCCGGGCAACCCGTCCAACTTCTGGGGCATGGACTGGCTGTGGGGACCGGAAAACCCGGCCGATCCGCACAACCCGATGCTGGATCCCCAGGGCCGCGTATGGAACACCTCCAAGATCCGCAACGACGAGCCGGCCTGGTGCAACGATCCGAACTCAGACAACAAGTTCGTGCAGTACTACCCGCTGCGGCGCAGCAGCCGCCAGGCTTCCGTGTTCGATCCACAAACCCAGCAATTCGAACTGATCGACACCTGCTACTCCACGCACCATCTGAGCTTCGCCACCGACGCCGACAACACGGTCTACTTCAACGAGCTGCTCGGGCCGATCTTCGGCTGGATCAACACGCGCGTGTGGGACGAAACGCATGACGAAGTGGCGGCGCAGGGCTGGTGCCCGCAGATCGTGGATACCAACGGCGACGGCAAGATCACCAAGCCCTGGAACCCTGACGGCGCCGAGAATCCCGATCCGAACCTGGATACGGAAGTGAGCTACAACCTCTACAACGTCGTTCCCGATCCGACCAACCCCAACGTGGTGTGGGGCGCCTACGAAGGCCGCAACGGCCGTGAACGCGGTGCCATCGTGCGTTTGGATCGCGGTGACAACCCGCCCGAAACCTGCATCACCGAGGTGTACCAGGTGCCCGAAGGCACGCTGAACCCACGCGGCATGGATCTCGCCAGCGACGGCACGCCCTGGGCCGCCATGGCCGCCACCTCGCAGTGGGCCACGCTCGATCGTTCCAAATGCGACAGGCTGAATGGCCCCGGTACGGACATCAGCGCGGTTTGCCCCAATGCCTGGACCGTGTATCAAACCCCGGGTCCGAAGTTCAAGAACTCCGACTATCCGACGGACTTCCATTACTTCGGCTGGGTGGATCAGCATGACGTCATCGGCCTCGGCAAGGACACCCCGATTCTGACGGGTTCCAACTCCGACTCGCTGATCGCGCTCAATCCCGAAACCGGCGAATGGACCTACATGCGCGTGCCTTATCCGATGGGCTTCTACCAGCGTGGCCTGGACGGCCGCATCGACGATCCGAATGCCGGCTGGAAGGGACGTGCCCTGTACTCCAACTATGGTACGCACCTCGTGTGGCACAGCGAGGGTGGCAAGGGCTTCGTCGGCAAGGTGGTGAAAATCCAGATTCGCCCCGATCCGCTGGATCACTGAGCAAGCGAACGTAGAAAGAAGGGGAGTTGGCTTGATGCGATTCCCATGCAACGCCCCGTCAAGGGGCGTTGTCATTTGGGGCCCTGCGAAAGCATGTGCTGGATTCGTGCTACGCTGGGCGGCCTAGGTTCCACCACATA
>DATMFX010000079.1:0-2037 GCA_035555995.1 Hyphomicrobiales bacterium
CAAGGCTTTGGCGCCATGCTCAGCACGCGTTTTTCAACCCGCGCTTTTCAGGGCGCCTCCTTCAAGGGATTGCCGCGTGGCTCGTAGGTGGCGTCGAAACGATCCGGCAGGCCGCTGTCGGAGCTGATGTAGCGTTTGGAAATGAGCCACTTGCCGTTCACCTTGACCAGTTCGGTGTCTTCGCGGCCCTGCTCGAACAGGCTGGGCGCCTTGCCCACGCCTTCGTTCATCACGCCGGTCCAGATCACGTGCGCCACGGCGCGGTCGCCATTCACTTCGATCACCGGGTTGGTCAGCAGCATGTGGCCGCGGCGGTAGGCGGCGTTTGGCTCGGGTTCGGCTTCGCCCTCGGGCCGCGTGTACAACGCCGCGATTTCCGCGTGGCCGTGGGCAATGGTGCCGTCCACGTCGAGCAGCGCATCCTCGGTGAAATACTCGGACAGCGCGTGGCTTTCGCCCTCCGACAGGTCGTAATAGTAGCGGGTGAGGAAATCCTCGACCTGGATGCGGTCCAGCAGCGTTTCCAGGGTCACCTGCTGCGCGGAGACGGGCAGGGCCAGCGGCAACAGCAGCAACGCGGTGGCGGTGCAGCGGCGCACAAAACGCGCGGGATGAAAGTGCGGGGTTGGCGTGATCGGCATGGGGTTATCCCTCTTCTTGGTCTATTGAATCGACGGGTCGGGTGGCGACACCGGCATTTGGCATAAAACGGGAGACCGGCGGCGGGCCGGCCTCTTTCCGTTCATTGCACGCTCATTGATGCAAGGTGGCGTCTTCTTCCTCTTCCTGCGGCTGTGCCGGTGCGGGCTGCGGCGCCGGCACGGGTGCCGCGGCGGCGGGTTGCGCCTCTTTCGCCTCATTGGCCAGGCTCACCACGTAGGCGCGGATCGATTCGGCATCGTCCGTGCTCAGTTGCCCGGCAAACGACACCATGCCGTTGTTCTGCAAAGCGCCGTCGATGACGATGGCCTTGAACAGCGCTTCGGCATTCAATGCGGCCGCATAGCGCAAGTCGGGGAACACGCTGCTCACCCGGCCGTTGTTGCCGTGGCAGCTGGCACAGTGTTCGTTGTAGTGGGCTTCGCCCTGGGCCAGCAGCGCGGCGTCGCCGAAGTCGGCGGGCGGATTGAGTTGCGGCGGGGTGTAGCTGAGCAGCTCAGGCAAGGCGGCGCTGCCGCCCAGCTTGTAGACCAACAGGCGCGCATAATTCGGCGCCCAATATCCCCCGGCGCCGCTTTGGCCTGCCACCGTGGCCACGTACTGTTCCCCATCGATGGCATAGCTGACCGCGCCGCCGACCACGCCCGATTGCGTGTCCACGCTCCACACTTCTTCGCCCGTATCCGCGCGGAACGCCTTGAAGGTGGGGCCGGAGGCCTGGAACACCAGGTTGCCGGCGGTGGTCAGCACGCCGGCGCGCGAGCTGCCCATGCGCTGTTCCCACACCGGTTTGCGCTGCACCGGATCCCAGGCCAACATATACGACCCCGCGCCTTCGAGCTGCGGTGCCGGATCCTGCGGCCGCTTGCCCACGTTGATGGACAGCAGTTGATTGCCCATCTTGGCGCCGGCCTCGGCCACCAGCGGAAAGCTGCCGTAGTTGGTGGGCACGTACATCAGGCCGGTATCGGGATTGAACGCCATCGGGTGCCAGCTGTGCGCGCCGCCGGCCGAGGGCACCACGTGAAAGCCTTTGTCGCCAAGCGCGCCGTAGTTGGCTTCGGGGTTGATGATGGGACGAAAGTCTTCGTCGAACCCCAGCATCCAGTTGGCGGTGGGCACGAACAGGTCGGCCGACAACACTTCGCCGGTGACGGCGTCCAGCACGTAGAACACGCCGTTTTTCGGCGCCTGCATCACCACGTGCCGGCTGACGCCGTCGATCACCAGGTCAGCGGTGACGAGTTGCTGGGTATTGTCGAAATCCCAGCTGTCGCGCGGCGTGGCCTGGTAATGCCAGCGGTATGCGCCGGTGGCGGCATCGAGCGCCACGATGGAGGCGGTGAACAGGTTGTCGCCGCCGCCCGGCGAGCGGAT
>DATMFX010000080.1:0-4151 GCA_035555995.1 Hyphomicrobiales bacterium
TCCAGCACGTCGTTTACCAACAAGGCGCTGCGGTCGCGCTGTTTTGCAGCGGCAGGGTCTCCGCCGGCCGCCACCTCTGCCGCTGCCTGCTTGGCCAGGACCCGGGCCTGGTCGATGGTCAGCTTCCCATACCTCCCGAGCGTCAGACGCCTGAACTTCCCGTAGCGGTTGCGGTACATGAAAACGAACGTCCTGCTACCCGAACCGGCCCTTACCCGGAGACCGAAACCGGGCACCGAACCGGTTCCGCTGTCCCAGAGGGAAATATCGGTATTTGCAGGCTTTACAGCATCAGCGGCGCGCTTCGTGAGTCTCATGGCTGGGCATCACCTGGGTTGCAGTCGGATGGAGTCTTGCTACCCAGAACTGAAAACTTCTGAAACCATGGGAAAACGCAAGATGAGACAATTATGCTGTAATTTTCGGGGAAAAGTAAAATTTAGTAATGAGAATAAAACCTGAGGAAAGCACTTGTTACAGCATTCATAATGCTGGTGTCGGTGGTTCGAGCCCACCCATTGCTACCAGATTCAAAAGGGCCAGCCGCAAGCTGGCCCTTTTTTTTTATTGGCTAAAGGCTTTTTACTGGCTAAAGGTTTTTTACTGGCTAAGGGCTTTTTTATGGCCTCCCCCTCCTCAACCTCCTCCGCTGAACTGCCGTAAATAAGGCTACAGCCACCGCGGGGAGGCACCGCCATGGAACAAGCCAGTGATGCGCAGGATGCCGGCGTGTTTGCCGAATACGCCAGCGTGGGGCAATACACCAGTGTCGAGATCCTGAACGGCAACCGGGACCGCTTCAAAAGCGCCCTGCTTGGCTTCAAGCCGCCGCTGTTCCTGATCCTGGAACTGCCGGGCCTGCTGCAGTACGGCAACCTGCGCGATGAACTGCTGCCGGGGCAGGGCCTGATCGTGCGCACCATCTGCGAAAAGACCACCGGCGCCTGCATGGGTTTCCATGCCCGGGTGGAAGCGGTGCTGAAATCGCCCTGCCCGGTATTCTTCGTGTCCTATCCCAACCACATCGAAACGCGCGAGCTACGCCAGGAAAAACGCCAGCCCGCGAACATCAGCGCGCACATGTTCAAGCATGAGGACGAAGGCGTGATCGCCGGCACCATCGTGGATATTTCGCCGCACGGCTGCTGTTTCGAGATGCCCGTGGGCGAACTGGACAGCGCGCCGCAGGCGGAAGTGCTGCAGTTGCGCTATCTCGATCCCCTCACGGAGCGCTGCGTGACGCGCACCGCCCGCGTCTGCTCGCAACGCCGCGAAGGCCAGCGTCTTGCCCTTGGTTTTGCCCTGGAAGGCGAGGCGCAGTAACGCGGCGCTACCAGGTTTCCGGAATGCTTTCCTCGGTGGCCACTTCGAGCAGCAGCTGGCCGAAGTGCTCCATGGCGATGGCCTTGATCTCGAAGGACAGCTTCTGGAACTGATGGCGCGCGGAAGCGCTCTTGCGCCAGGCGGCAATGTGCGTGCGGTAGATGTCCTCGTCTTCCAGCTCGCGCACCGCGATGTCGTCCTGCCTGGCGATCTGGGCATCGATGAACAGCGCGGGCAACAGCGCCAGGCCCATGTCCAGCATCACCATCAAGCGCAGCGAAGACAATGTGTTGCCTTCGTACTGCCGCAGCATGCGCGCGCCGTAGCGGTCGCAGATCACCTGGATCTGGCGATACAGATGATGCTGTTCGTCGATGCCCAGCACGTCCTGCTGGTGCAGGTCGCGCCCCCGCAGCCTGGTCTTGGCGGCAAGCGGATGCCGCTGGTGCATCACCAGCTTGATCGGTTCCATGAACAAGGGCCGCACCCGGTTCTTGCCCGTGTGCATGGGCAGCACGGTGAGGATGATGTCGTAGGTGCCGGCGTCGAGGCCGTGTTCGAGATTGCGAGGCAGATCCTCGCGAATGTGCAGCCGCAGGTTGGGGTAGCGTTCGCGCAGCACGCCGAGCACCGGCGGCAGCAGGTTGGGACCGATGGTGGGCGATACGCCCATGCGAAAGGTACCGGCCAGCTCGCCGGTGGGATTGTCGTGGGTGAATTCGTCGAGCAACTGGAACTGTTCCAGTATGTCGCGCGCCAGTGGCAACAGTTCCCGGCCGGCGGGCGCCAGCAGGGTACCACCGCGCGAACGATCGAACAGTTGCACGCCAAGCTGTTCTTCGAGCGAGGCAATCTGCATCGTCAGCGCCGGTTGGCTCAAGCCCAGCCTTGAGGCCGCCCCGCGAAAGCTGGACGCGCGCGCCACGGCCACGAAAGCCTCGAGTTGACGGATGGTGGGGCGTTGCTTGCTCATGGGGGACGTTGGGCTAGAATGCCTGCAAGTCGAATGGTGGAGGTATTAAAGCATGGAACAAGATTCCGGCTCCAAACCGGAGCGCGAATACGACAGGACCGGCCTTTATCCGCCAGGAGGCAAGGCATTCCGGGTGTGGGCGCTGCTTGCCTGGCTGGTGGGCGTGATCGCGGCGCTGGCCCTGGTGTCGGTGCTGATCAACCAGCTCGTGATCGGCTGAGCCGCCCAAGGCGCAAACAGCCGGCAAGCACCTCAATCACGGCGGTGGCGGCGGCTCGTCGCTCTCGTCCACCTGCGGTGCGGCGGCTTCCGCTGCGCGCTTGGCGGCGGCGCGCTCGCGGGATTCGGCGATCATCCGCGCGCGGTGCAGATTCGGCGTGTAGGAGGTCCGGCGCGGCTTGAGCAGGGAACGGAACAGCCGCCAGGCGCTGAAGGCGATCACCACCAGCATCGCCAGTATCAGGGCCACCACCATCCATTGCTGATTGGTCATGCCGTCCGGATTGGACAGCGCTGTGATCAATTGATCCATTCAAACCTCCCGCTGGCGCATTGCCTTCATGATGTGTGTTGGCCTTCGTCGGCGTTATTTGTGCATGGCACTGATGTAGAGTTCAATCTGCTCCAGTCTGGCAATAGGGTCAATCAGTTCGAGCAAGGCCTGCTTTTCACGATTGCCGATCGGTAGCAGTTCGCTCAGGCGCCACGCCACTTCGCGCAGATTGTCGAAGCTGACGTGCAGGCGCAGCTCCTCGATCGCCGGATGCTGCGACAACCCGCGCAGCAGCTCCACGTATTCGGCAAAGGTTTCGCCCACCTCCACGCCGTCCGCTCCCACCGCGTCCTGCGGGCGGAACGCCACCTCCGCCTTGCACAGCTGATTCGCTTCACGCCAGGTTTCAAGCACGCGAAAGGTGCTCAGCCCCTCCACGGTGATGCCCAGCAAACCATTCGGCAACTGGTTCCAGTCCACCACCTTGCAGAAGGTGCCGGTGCGGTGCACGTCGAGCTTCTGCCCCGGCCGCGCCACTTCGCTGCCCGACTCGATCAGCACGATGCCGAAGCCGCTGTCGTCACGCAGGCATTCGCGCACCAGGTCGACATAGCGCGATTCGAATATCTGCAGCGAGATGCGCCCCTTGGGGAACACCACGGCATTGAGCGGAAACAGCGAGATGGTGGCCATCAGCTTGTCCGTTCGTGTTGCGTCTGTTCGCGTTGGTTCAGGCTGCCCAGTATGCGCTGATGCAAGCCGTCGAAGCCACCGTTGCTCATCACCACCACCTGATCGCCGGCGCGCACTTCCCGCAGCAGCCAGGCAAGCATCTCGTCGGTGCTGTCCATGGCATGGAAGGGACAGGGCGCCGCGGCGGCGATGGCATCCAGATCGAGCTGGGCGGCAGCGCTACGATACCAGAGCACGGCATCGGCCGCGCCAAGCGATGCCGCCAGCGTGTGCTGGTGGTAGCCCATCTTCATGGTATTGGAACGCGCTTCGATCACCGCGATCAGGCGTCCCGGCCTGCCTTCCTGCGTCATGCGCGCGCGCAGGCCCGCCAGCGTGGTGGCGATGGCGGTGGGATGGTGCGCGAAATCGTCGTACAGCCGTACGCCCGCGGGTTCACCCAAGAGTTCCAGGCGGCGTTTGACGCCTTCGAAGCGGCTCAACGCCTCGGCGCTGCGCGCAAGCGGCACGCCCACGTGATGCGCGGCGGCGGCCGCGGCGATGGCGTTGAGCGCATTGTGCTCGCCAAGCAACGCCCACCGCAGCTCGGCGCTTTCTTCCCCGAAGCGCAACCGCAGCGCCGAGCCGTCCTCGCTGAGCAATTCCACGCGCCAGGGCGCGGTGGTGTCG
>DATMFX010000081.1:0-2070 GCA_035555995.1 Hyphomicrobiales bacterium
CCGCCAGAATCGAGACGTACCAGATGTCGTGCACCGCGAAGTCCGCGCGCGCCGCCATGGCAAAGGCGATGGGAATGAACACGGCCAGGCGGCAGGCCGAACTGACCAGCGACGGCCGGGTATTCCCCAGCCCCTGGAACATGCCGGAACAGCCGAACACGATGCCCTGCGCCACGAAGTTGAGCGACACCAGGCGCAGGAAATCACCGCCGATCTCGATCACTTCGGGCTCAGGCGTGAAGGCACGCACCAGCAGGGTGGGATTGATCTGCAGGAACAGGCTCACCACCAGCATCACCAGCGCATTGAGCAGCAGGCCTTTCTGCGCCACTTCGCGCACCCGCCCGGGCAGGCCCGCGCCGAAGTTCTGGCCGGCCATCGGCCCGATGGCGAATGCAATGGCCATGGTGGGCATGAAGATCGACTGCATGATGCGCCCGCCGATACTGAAACCCGCCTGCGCCGGCGCGCCGAAATCCTGGATCAATATGTACACCAGGCCGAAATAGACGAACATCAGCAGCATCTCGCCGCCGGCGGGCAGGCCGATGAACAGCATGCGCCGCCACACGGCGAGGTCCGGCTTCCAGCGGGAAAAATCGAAATTCACGTATTTTTCCAGCTTCAGATAGTAGTAGAGCAGCATCAGCACGCCGACGAACACCGAAATGGTGCTGGCCAGCCCCGCGCCCACCACGCCAAGCGCCGGGCCCGGTCCCCAGCCGACGATCAGTATCGGCGCCAGCAGAGTGTTGAGCAGTACCGTGGCGATCTGCACCACCATGCCCGGCTTGACCACGCCGGTGGCGCGCAGCGCCGAACCCATCGTCATCATGCCGAATTGCAGGGCCATGCCGGGCACGAAGGCGTAGAGAAAGCGGGTGCCCTCGTCGTGCGTAGCGGCATCGGCGGCGATGCCGCGCATGTAGACGTCGGCGCATAACAGCCCGAGCACCAGGGTCAGCCCGCCCATCACCACGGCAATGAGCATGCTCTGGTTGAACACCTGGTTGGCCTCTTCCGGTTCCTTGCGGCCCACGGCCTGCGCCATCAGCGCCACGGTGCTCACGCCAAGCACCTGGGTAACCGCCATGACCATGAACATCAACGTGCCGGCGGCCCCCACGCCCGCCACGGAGGCGTCGCCGAGCCCCGCCACGAAGTAAAGGTCCACCAATAGATAAAGCGTTTGGAACAGCATGCCCAGCGCCGTGGGCAACGCGAGGGCGACAAGGGCTTTGATGACGGGGCCTTGGGTCAGATCACGCATGGGATTCTTCTTGTGAGGATAGTGGGAAAGCACGGACCGGGGCAGCGGAAAGCCCGGTGGACAGTGGAGCGGCGCCAAGCATAAAACACTTTTCGGGCGCCACGCACCGCTTCATGACGCCTCACTGGCGGGAAGGCATTCTTCGCGAGAGAAAACGCGCCGGCGCATTGACTCCCCGAAGCATTTCAAAGAGAATGCCGGCCTCTTGAAGAACACGCACTCGTAGCTCAGTTGGATAGAGCACCAGGCTACGAACTTGGGGGTCAGGGGTTCGAATCCCTTCGAGTGCGCCATTATGAAAAAGCCAGCATCCGTGCTGGCTTTTTTATTGGGCGAAAATCCTCCCTACCCGCTCAGCTTGCGGTACAGCGAGCGCACGCTGATCCCCGCAAGCGCCGCCGCCTTTGCCTTGTCCTGGCCGCAATGCGCCAGCAGCCGCTGCAGGTAGCGGCGTTCCTGCACCTGTAAATCCACGAATTCTTCCTGCGGTTCCTGCAACGATTGCGGTTCCTGCGGCGCTTGCAGCTCCGGCACTTCCCGCGTCATGACAACGGCGGGCGCGGCGCGATCGATGGCCAGGCATTCGGCGATCACGTGCCGGTCGATGACATTGGTGTTGCTGAGCACCACGGCGCGCGCCAACAGATTGCGCAGTTCGCGCACGTTGCCGCGAAACGGCTGGCGCCGCAGCAGTTCCAGAGCACTCTCGGTGCAGGTGTAGTCCTGCTCGGGACGCATGCGCTGCAGGATGGTCTGCGCCAGCAGCGGCAGATCCTCGCGGCGTTCGCGCAGCGGCGGCA
>DATMFX010000082.1:0-3952 GCA_035555995.1 Hyphomicrobiales bacterium
CGCTTGCCATCACCGCACCAGCCGCAGCCGTCCGCGCAGGGCGTAGACGGAAATCAGGATGGTGAGCGACACCAGCAGCAGCGCGCCGGACAACAGGTGTGCCTGGGCGTATTGCAGCGTTTCCACCTGGCCGTAGATGCGGATCGACAACACCTGGGTAAGCCCGGGAATGTTGCCGCCGATCATCAGCACCACGCCGAATTCGCCCATGGTGTGGGCAAAACCGAGCATGGAAGCGGTGACGAAGCCGCTGCGCGACATCGGCAGGATCACGTGGACCAGGCGATCCCAGGGGCCGGCGCGCAGTGTGGCAGCCACTTCCAGCGGGCGCCGGCCGATGCTTTGGAACGTGTCCTGCAACGGCTGTACCACGAAGGGCAGGGAATAGATCACCGAGCCTGCCACCAGGCCCTTGAAGGAAAACACCCAGGGGCTGAAGCCGAGCGCGGTGTTGAGCTGCCCCAGCCAGCCGCGCGGGCCAAGTGCAAGCAGCAGATAGAAGCCAAGTACGGTAGGCGGCAGCACCAGCGGCAACGCCACCAGCGCTTCGAGCAGGAACTTGCCGCGCCAGCGGCTGCGCGCCAGCCACCAGGCCAGCGGGGTGCCGATCAACAGCAGGATCAGCGTGGTGCAGCCGGCCAGTTGCAGGGTGAGGATCAGCGCGGTGATATCGTCGCGTTGCAACATCAGGGCAGGCTGTAACCTGAACGTTCGATCAATTCTCGTGCTTCAGGGCTTTCGAGAAACTCGACCAGCGCCTGGCTCGCCGGCGTGTCCTTGAGCACGACGAAGGCCTGGCGGATGGGACTGTGCAGGGCGGCGGGCACCTGCCACACGCTGCCGCGGCCTCCCTGCGGCAGCGCGGCATATTGCGAGGCGGCGATGAAGCCAAGCTCGGCGTTGCCGCTTTGCACGAACTGCAGGGTCTGCGTGATGTTCTCGCCCTGTACCAGGCGCGGCTGTGCCGTGTCCCACAGGCCAAGCTGCTGCAGCGCTTCGCGCGCGGCAAGCCCGTACGGCGCCTGGGCGGGGTTGGCGATGGCGAGATGGCGCCACTCGGCGCTTTTGAGCACGTTGCCTTCGGCATCGACGCGGGCGGGGTCGCTGCTCCACAGCAGCAGCTTTCCTTCCGCATAGACGCGCACCCCGATGCCCACCGCATAGCCTTCCTGCTGCAGGCGCTGGGGACGTTCCTCGTCGGCGGAAAAGAACAGGTCGAATGGCGCGCCGTTGACGATCTGGGTGTAGATGGTGCCGGAAGCGCCGGGGCTCAGCAGCAGTTCATGCCCGCTGGCGGCGGTGAAGCGCTGTCCGATTTGTGCCAGCACGTCGCTGAAGTTGCTTGCCACCGCCACCCGCAATTGCTCGGCCTGTGCCAGGCTTGCGCACAGGCACAGCAGGAGGGTCGAAACAAGGCGCGCTGCATGCGACATCACGTACCTGCCTCTGGAAGACGGGGCGCGTCGGCACGCGCCCCGGTAGGGTTGGCTTAGAGCTTGAGCCGGCTGAACACCTTGCGGATGTTGTGTTCGAAGATGTTGGCCTTTTCCTGTTCACTGATGCGTGCGTTGTCGATGTAGCGTTTGGTGTCGTCGAAATAATACCCGGTTTCCGGGTCGATGCCGCGCACGGCGCCGATCATTTCCGAGGCGAACAGGATATTTTTGTTGTCGATCACATCCAGCAGCAGGTCGATGCCTTTCTGGTGGTAGACGCAGGTGTCGAAATACACGTTGTTCATCACCAGCTCGCTCAGCGGCGGCAGCTTGAGCATGTCGGCCAGCCCGCGGAAACGGCCCCAATGGTAGGGCACAGCCCCGCCGCCATGTGGAATGATGAACTTGATGGTGGGGAAGTCCTGGCACACGGTGCTCTGCATCAGTTGCATGAACGCGGTGGTGTCGGCACTGAGGTAGTAGGAACCGGTGGCGTGGAAGGCGGGGTTGCAGCTGCCGCTGACGTGGATCATGGCCGGCACGTCCAGTTCCACCATCTTTTCATAGACGGGGTACCAGTACTTGTCGCCGAGCGGCGGCGAGTTGAAATGACCGCCCGAGGGATCCAGGTTGAGGTTGCAGCCGACGAAGCCGAATTCCAGCACGCAGCGTTCCAACTCGGCGATGGAGTTTTTCAGATCGCTGCCGGGCGACTGCGGCAGGGCGCAGGCGCCGACGAAGTTCTTGGGATACAGCTGGGCAACGCGGTGGATCAGCTCGTTGGTGTGTTCGGTCCAGAACTTGCTGGTCGAGGCGTTGCCGATGTGATGGGCCATCCAGCTGGCGCGCGGGGAGAAGATGGTGAAGTCGGTGCCGCGTTCGCGCTGCAGCTTGAGCTGGCCGTTTTCGAGGCTTTCGCGAATCTGATCGTCGCTGATGTCGACCACGCCCTTTTCGCCGATGTGGTTCTTGTCGCGTTTGAGCGCCTCTTTCTGCGCTTCGCGGTAAACGCCCAGTTCGCCGGGCGCGGTGGTGTAGTGGCCGTGACAATCGATGATCATGAGGAATGCTCCAGAGTACTCGAAACAGCCACGAAGCCTACCAACTTTTGCGTGTCCGCGCACCTGCGCGGGCAGTGCCGGTGCCTGGCAAAAAGGCCCGCGCGTAGGGTTTGCGGGCCGGATGCGGTATCATGGAGGCCCGCGCAGGGGCGTGGAGAACCACCAGCCATGACAGCCATGCAACCCACAACGGTGCCCTCAACCTTGATAGACCGCTACGGTCGCAGCATCGATTACGTCCGCCTTTCGGTGACGGATCGCTGTGACTTTCGCTGCGTCTATTGCATGTCGGAGCAGATGACCTTTCTGCCCCGTTCCCAGGTGCTGTCGCTCGAGGAAATTTATCAGGTCGCCAAAAGCTTCACCCGGCTTGGCGTCAAGCGCATCCGGCTCACCGGCGGCGAGCCCCTGGTGCGCAGCAACGTGATGAGCCTCATCGAACGGATCGGCGCACTGCCCGGCCTGGAAGAACTGCTGCTCACCACCAATGGCTCGCAATTGGAAAAATACGCGCCCGCACTGCGCAGCGCCGGAGTCACGCGCATCAATATCAGCCTGGATTCGCTCGACCCGCAGCGTTTCCGCGAAATGACCCGTACCGGCGATCTGGCCCAGGTGAAGCGCGGCATCGAAGCGGCCCTGGCGCAGGGCTTCAAGGCGCTGCGGCTGAATTCGGTGATCCTCAGGAACCGCAACGAGCACGAGATTCTCGATCTCCTGCACTACGCGATGGCGCTTGGCGTGAACATCGCCTTCATCGAGGAAATGCCGCTTGGCGAAGTGTCCGACCATGAACGCAGCGCCACCACCTACAGCAACGAGCGGGTGCGCGAACGCATCGAGACGCAGCATCGGCTCATCCCCATGGTGATGAAAACCGCCGGCCCCTCGCGCTATTACAGCATCGAAGGCAACTCCACCCGCGTCGGCTTCATCTCGCCCGTCAGCCACAATTTCTGCGACACCTGCAATCGCGTGCGCGTTACCGTGGAAGGGCGCCTGCTGCTGTGCCTGGGCAACGAGCATTCGGTGGACTTGCGCCAGGTGCTGCGCGAACAGCCGGACAACGAAGCGCTGCTGCGCGACACGATCCGTCAGGCCATGGATCTCAAGCCACAGCGCCACTATTTCTACGACAAGGATGCGCCGCAGCTGGTGCGTTTCATGAACATGACCGGCGGTTGACGCCGCGCATCCCCGCGTTCCCTCCCTTGCGTTTTCCATGAGGTTCCTATGGCCGGCAACAAACCCATGCAGGATTTCATCGCGCTGCGTCTCGCGGTGGTCACCGTGTCCGACACGCGCACCGAGGACAACGACACTTCCGGGCAGTTTCTGCGCGACGCCCTGCTTGCCGCCGGGCACCATTGCCACAGCAAGCACATCTGTCCCGACGACGTGTATCAGCTGCGTGCCCTGGTGGCGGGCCTGATCGCCGATCCGCAAATACATGCC
>DATMFX010000083.1:0-4774 GCA_035555995.1 Hyphomicrobiales bacterium
GGCCCCGCTAGCGCAGCACCGCGACGATGGCGCCATGGTTGGGGCTGTCTTCGTGGAACTCGCGCACGATGCCGCGCGAACGGTAGTAGTAGAGCTGCCCAAGCACCTGTTCGCGGATCAGCCCGCCGCCCACGATGATGCGCACGCCGCGGCCGTGGCTGCGCCAACCGTCGAGCAACAGTTTGTCGAGTTTTTCCAGCGCACGCGCCACGGTTTCACGGCTGTGCGCGATGTCGCGGGTGAGAAAGCTGCCGTCGTGCTGCAGGTAGAGATCCTGGTCGCACTTGGGGCAGACGAGATGGGGCGGTACCTGGTCGAGTTCGAAACGGAGCGCCGTCTCGCGCATGCCGCAGCTCAGGCATTCGCGGTCAGTCATGGGGAACGGTCAACCTTCCAGGCAGCAGGGCTTGGCCTGCCAGGTGGCCTGAGTGGCAAACCAGTATTCGCGCTTGAGCCCCAACAGGCGGTAGAGCGCTTCCGGCACGTCGTGTTTTATGCCGGCGATGTCGCGGGAAATACGGGCATAGCTCACCGCTCCCTGGATGTACTGGTTTATGAGGCGCGCGACGCGTTCCACATCCACCTCGCCGTCGAGATAGCCGGCACCATGCAGGTTGCGCACCAACGCCAGGCTGTACTTGTGGCTGTTCTGTGCCATTTCCACCAGCTTGCCGTTGATCGCGGCCTCGTCGAGGCCGGTCTGGCAGCCGGCGCTGACGAAGGGGCAGCCGGGCACATTGTTGGGGTCATCGCCGAACTTGTGGGCGAAGATGAAGTTGATCATGTTCTCCAATTGTTCGAGCGGTGTATTGGAGGGCGAAAGCAGGGAATCGAGTTCCCCCTTCACGGTGTTCCAGTAGTAATTGGTGGCTTCGCAGAACAGGTTCGCCTTGGATTCGAAGTGATGGTAGAAGCCGCCCTTCGTCACCCCGGCCTGCTTGCAGATATCGTTGATGCCCACAGAGTTGTAGTTACTGTGCCAGATCAGGTCCATCGCGGTTTCGAGCAAACGGGTATACGTGTCCCGGGACATGGCGCTACACCTCAGTTATGTGTGTGACGGCGGATCAAGATGCCGACTGGTCTGTACTTTTCTATACTTCGTTGAATTTCCACCCAGGCAATGCCGTTTTCAAACCCCGACAAAATATACGGTCTCTACCCGTTTGGCAAGCACGCATTGCCAAAGAGCGCCCCAAGGTGGGGCGATGGCACACAAAACAGCGACAAAATCTTCACAAAATGCCAACACTCCGCAAATTTTGGCTCTCTATACTCCCCGCCTGAAAAAATAATTTGACACACATACCGACCGGTATGTATCTTGCGCCCCACTTTCCGTTCCACCCTTTCCGCCGTACCCGCCTTCTGCGTCTGATCGACCAGGGACTGGGCGCCGGTCACCAAGGAGTACCACGATGTCCAGTCCCAAAAGCCACCTGACTTCGTTCCTGAACCGCCATGCCAGCAAAATGGCCCTGGCAATCGCCATCGCCGCCTCGGGCGCCGTCTACTACGGCACCACCGCCAATGCCGACACCACCGAAGACGCTCCCGCGGCAATCGCCGCGCCCGTGGTCGAATTCACCGTGGTCGAACCGATCGAACTGCGCGAGTGGAACAGCTATTCCGGCCGCCTGTCCGCCGTGCAGAGCGCCGAAATCAAACCGCTGGTCGGCGGCACCATCATGGAAGTGCTGTTCGACGACGGCCAGCTGGTGCAGGCGGGCGATCCGCTGTTCGTGATCGATCCCCGCCCGCACCAGAACGCCCTGTCGCAGGCGCAGGCCACGCTGGCCACCGCCAAGTCGCGGCTGCAGCTGGCCAAGGACGAATTCGCGCGCAACGAGCGCCTGCACGACACCGGCCTGGTTTCCGACAGCGTGTTCGACACCGCGCGCAGCAACCTGCAGATCGCCGAAGCCGGCGTGCTGCAGGCGCAGAGCGCGCAGGACCAGGCACAACTCAATCTCGGCTACGCCCACATCGGCGCGCCGATCAGCGGCCGCGTCAGCCGCGCCGAACTGACGGTGGGCAACGTGGTCGATGCGGGGCCGAATGCGCCGGTGCTCACCAGCGTGGTGGCCGACGACGTGCTCTACGCGGAATTCAACGTGGATGAACAGACCTACGTGGAGCTGGCCCGCCACCAGCACGGCGGCGCGATGCCGGTGGAACTGAGCCTGGCGCAGGATCAGCACCAGGTTTACCACGGTGAAATCCACTCCTTCGACAATCGCCTCGACAGCACCAGCGGCACCATCCGCGCCCGCGCCGTGGTGACGAATACCGATGGTGTGCTGACGCCGGGCCTGTACGTCAACGTGCGCGTGGGTTCGTCGCAGACCAAGCCGGTGCTCCTGGTGCCCGAACGCGCCGTGGGCACCAACCAGAGCCGCAAGTTCGTGTATATCGTCGATGCCCAGCATCTCGTGCAGTACCGCGAGGTGACGCTCGGCTCGAATCATCAGGGCAATCGCGTGGTGCTCAGCGGTCTGGAGCCCGGCGATGAGGTGGTGGTGAACGGCCTTTCCCACATCGCCGCGCCCAATACCCTGGTAAACCCCGTGCCGCTGTCCGCCGATGAGCGGGTGGTCAGCCGCTGACCGAATCATGAACGCGCCGTCGGCTATAGCCCGGCGCATTGATGAAGGCGGCCAAAAGCCGCCGCTGCCGTAACTGCTGTACCCCTGGCAAACCCGCCTGCCTCCGGCCGTGGCCACCCCACGGCCGGAGACGGCTTTCTCCATGGAACAAGAACGATGAACATTTCCAGATTCTTCGTGGACCGGCCCATTTTCGCCGGCGTGATCTCCCTTCTCATCTTCATCGCCGGCGCCATCGCCATGATGACGCTGCCGATTTCGGAATATCCGGAAGTGGCGCCGCCCTCGGTGGTGGTCAACGCCGCCTATCCCGGCGCCAACCCGTCGGTGGTGGCGGAAACCGTGGCGACGCCGCTCGAGGAACAACTGAGCGGCACCGAAGACATGCTGTACATGGCGTCGCAGGCGAACACCGACGGCCGCCTGACGCTCACGGCCACCTTCAAGATCGGCACCGATCCCGACCTTGCGCAACAACTGGTCCAGAACCGCGTGTCGCAAGCCCTGCCCCGCCTGCCGGAAGTAACGCGCCAGGCCGGCGTTACCGTGGTGAAGGCCTCGCCCGACATCACGATGGTGGTGCACCTGATTTCGCCGGATGACACCTATGACGAGCTGTACCTGCGCAACTACGCGCTGATGAACGTCAAGGACGAACTGGCCAAGGTGCAGGGCGTGGGCCAGGTGCAGCTGTTCGGCTCCGGCGACTACGCGATGCGCCTTTGGCTGAATCCGGAAAAACTCGCCGAACTGGGCCTTACCGCCAACGACGTGGTCAACGCCGTGCGCGAACAGAACGTGCAGGCGGCCGCGGGCGTGATCGGCGCCGCGCCCGGCACCTCGATGGTGCAGGTGCAGTTGCCAGTCAACGCCAAGGGGCGTTTGGAAAGCCCGGAGGAATTCGGCGAGATCATCGTCAGTGCCGGCAACAATGGCCAGATCACGCGGCTGCATGACGTGGCCCGCATCGAACTCGGCGCTTCCGACTTCAACCTCAGCGCGATGCTGGACAACCAGTCGGCCGTGGCCATTCCCATCTTCCAGGCGCCCGGCGCCAACGCCATCGAAGTGTCCGACGGCGTGCGCAAGGTGATGGAAGAACTGAAGGTGCGCTTTCCCACAGGCGTCGATTATTCCGTGGTGTACGACCCCACCGTGTTCGTGCGCGGCTCCATCCATGAGGTGGTGAAGACGCTGCTGGAAGCGCTGATGCTGGTGGTAATCGTGGTGGTGGTGTTCCTGCAAACCTGGCGCGCCTCGATCATTCCATTACTGGCGGTGCCGGTGTCGATCGTGGGCACGTTCTCGCTGATGTGGCTGTTCGGCTTCTCGATCAACACGCTGTCGCTATTCGGCCTGGTGCTGGCCATCGGCATCGTGGTGGACGACGCCATCGTGGTGGTGGAGAACGTCGAGCGCAACATCGAGGAAGGCCTGTCTCCGCTTGCCGCCACCTACAAGGCGATGCAGGAAGTGAGCGGTCCCATTGTCGCCATTTCGCTGACGCTGGTGGCGGTGTTCGTGCCGATCGCGTTCGTGAGCGGGCTTACCGGCCAGTTCTACAAGCAGTTTGCGCTGACCATCGCCATTTCCACCGTGATTTCCGCGGTGAACTCGCTCACGCTGAGTCCCGCCCTTGCCGCGCTGCTGCTCAAGGGCCACGACGCGCCGAAGGATTGGCTTACCCGCGGCATGGAGCGCGTGTTCGGCGGCTTCTTCCGCTGGTTCAACCGCAGCTTTCAGCGCAGTTCCCACGCATACGCAAGCGGCGTGACCGGCATTCTGTCACGCAAGATGCTGGCCGTGGGCTTTTATGCGCTGCTGCTCGCCTCTACCGGCGTCCTGTTCCAGCACATTCCCAAGGGCTTCGTGCCGATGCAGGACAAGCAGTACCTGATCGCGTTCGCGCAACTGCCAGACGGCGCCACGCTGGAACGCACCAAGGGCGTGATCACCGAGATGGGCGAAATCGGCCTCGACCAGCCCGGCGTGGAAAGCGCCGTGCAGTTCCCCGGCCTGAGCATCAACGGCTTCACCAACAGCGCCAGCGCCGGCATCATCTTCTTCACGCTCGATCCGTTCGAACAGCGCGAGGATCCGAGCCTGTCCGCGCTCGCGCTGACGCAAACGCTGCAGGCCAAGTTCGCCGGCATCGAGGAAGCCTACAT
>DATMFX010000084.1:0-7932 GCA_035555995.1 Hyphomicrobiales bacterium
GGCGTTTGATGGGGCAGGACGCGATGAGCCATGAAGCCATCGTCGAACAGCTGTACTGGGCCCTGACCGATCGCGGCCAGACCGGCAACGCGATCCAGGCCATCTCTGCGGTGGATTGTGCCTTGTGGGATCTGAAAGGCAAACGCTATGGCGAGCCGGTATGGCGGCTGCTTGGCGGTGCCAATCGCGAGGTGGGCGGTTATGCCACCTGCGGCATGAACTACATGAGCCGCGACGAGCTTACCTACGTGGCGTCGGAACTGGTGAAGAGCGGTTGCAACCGGTTGAAGATGGTGGTGGCGGACGGTCTGCCCGGGCGTTTGCGCAATGAAGACATCGAAGCGGTGCTTGCCGAGGATGCCGCGCGGGTGCGCGCGCTGCGGGAGGGCGCGGGGCCCGAAGCATTGATTTTCATCGATGCCAATCATCACCTGGATGAGTGGCATGCCATTCGTTTCGCCAGGATGATTGCCGATTACGACGTGGCCATATTCGAAGAACCGCTGCGCGCCAACGACATCCGCCGGCTGGCCGATCTGCGCCGCGAGATCGCCATTCCGATCGGCGCCGGCCAGAACGAAGGGCATATTTCCCGCTGGCGCGACATGGTCGTCAACGATGCCGTGGACGTGCTGCATTACAACGTGTGCATCGGGGGCGGCTATACCACGGGGCTCAAGGTGGCGGCGCTCGGACAGGCCTTCGGCGTGCCCATCGACAATGGCGGCGGTTTTTCCCACTTCAACGTGCAGTTGCACGGCGGGGTGGCCAATGGCGGCCTGTGCGAATGGCACATGAATGTCGTGCCGTTTTCGCGCATTCTCTACAACGGCATTCCGGAGTTGCAAGGCAACAAATTCATCCTGTCGGAAACGCCGGGTGTCGGTTTCGAGCTGAACCGGGAAGCCTTGCAGGAGTTCACGGTCGGCTGAAGATCGCCGCGCGGTTCCCACAAATGAAAAAGCCGGCAATGATGCCGGCTTTTTCGTGATTCCTTGCGAAATCGCTTACACGTTGGTGAAGCCATACAGGCGGTGCGGGTTGTCCACCAGCAGCTTCTGTTGCAACTCGGCGGTTTCCGCCATCAGCGGGATCAGGTCCACCAGGTCGCCATCGTTCGGCATGTGTTCCTTGATGTTCGGATGCGGCCAGTCGGTGCCCCACAGCACGCGGTCGGGCGCGGTCTGGATCAGGGCCTTGGCGAAGGGGATCGCGTCGGTGAAGGGCGGACCCATCGAGGAAATACGCTCGGAACCGCACACCTTGATCCAGCAGTTGTCGCGCTTGGCGAACTCCAGCAGGATCTGGAACGGTTTCTGTTCCAGGCCATCCTTGGTGGGCACGCGGCCCATGTGGTCGATGATGTAGGGGATCGGTAGGTTGTCCAGCAGATCCTGATGGCCCACCAGGTCGATGGCGTCGAAATGCAGCACCACGTGCCAGCCGAAGCCCTTGATGCGGTCGATGATCACATGGAACTCGTCCATGTCCGGCACGCCGCCGAGATGGCGCACGAAGTTGAAGCGGCAGCCGCGGATGCCTTTGTGGTGCAGATCCTCGATGGCTTTTTCATCAAAGGTTCTGTCTATGTTGGCCACGCCGCGGTAAGCGCCGCCGCTCTGGGCGATGGCATCGATGATCGGGTCGTTGTTGGTGCCGTGACAGCTGGCGTTCACCAGCACCGCGCGGGTGAGGCCAAGGATGCTTTGCAGCGCCTTGAACTTGTCCAGGCCGGCATCGGGCGGGGTGTAGCTGCGGTCGGGCGCGTAAGGGTATTGGTCGCCGGGGCCGAAGATGTGGCAATGCGAATCAGTGGCATTTTTCGGCAGTTTGAATTTGGGGGTTTTGGTGTTTGGGTCTGGTGCTCTGCAGGGTTTCGTCATGGAAAATTACTGGTGATGAAGTTGAAAAATTGAGCCGCTAATTTAGCACAAGCCGCCTGGGGCGCGTATTTTTTATGGCAGCCAAGGCGCCGGGCTCGGGTATACTCCGGCGCTGGATTCCAGGTAGTCGTGGCGTACCGCCACGAACCACGCGGTACGTCAGTATGCTTGATCTTCCTTGCTTCATCGGCGGCTTTCGCAGCGGCACCACGCTGCTCATCAACCTGCTCGGCATGCACCCGGCGCTGGTGCCCTGGTTCGAAACCAAGGAGCTGTGCGAACTGCTGCGCTGGCTGCGGGTGCGCGAACAGCCCGGGGAGGCCGCTTTCGAGACGGCCTATGTTTCGCCCCCGGAACCCGCCGGTTTCACGCTGGAGGCGGTCCACGGCCGCATGCTGGCGCAGATGCGCGGCACCGCGGCGCGCCAGAGCGGGGCGATCGCCAGCGGCAAGGCCAGCCATGAACGCTACCCCCTCGGCAACGATTGGGTGCGCTATTCCCTGAACGAGGCCGAAACGCTGCTGAACGCCTGGCGCGACGCCTGTGCCGACGCGTCCGCCATCGAGCCCGCCAGCGCCGCCCTGATCCAGGCGCTTGGCCGGGCGCAGTGCGCGGGGGCGCCGTCCTCGTACTGGGTGAACAAGACGCCGGAAATCAGCCGTTTTGCGCCGCAATTGCGCCGCCTGCTCGGGCCTTGCCGGGTGCTGTACATGGTGCGCAACGGGCTGGAAGTGGTGGCTTCCGCTTCACGCCTTGGCTGGGGGCAGACGGAGCAACTGGCCTATAACTGGAAGGCCCTCCTGGAACTGACCCGCACGGGCACGGCGGAACAGGCCGCGCATTATCTGGAACTGCGCTACGAAACCCTGCTGGCGGCGCCGGCGGCCACGCTGGATCAGGTGTTTGCGTTTCTTGGCGTGGAATCGCGAGGGGAGGCCATCGTGGCCGACTTCCAGGCCCGCTACGGCGCTGGCGCCTTCGCGCATCCGGGGGGCGGCGGTAAGGTGGCGCTGCCGGCCGCCGAGCATGCGCGTTTCATGGCGGTGGCGGGCGATCTGCAGCAGGCCCTGGGCTATTGCTGACATGCCGGTTCACGCCGCCGCCTTCCCTGTTCACGCCTGGGATTTTCCAGTAGGCTTGCGGCCTTTTACCCGGTAGTACCATGTACCTGACCATCAAAACCATCCACATGACCTTTGCGCTGATCAGCTTCACGGGATTCCTGTTCCGCGCCTATCTGATGGTGATCGAGTCACGCTGGTTGAACCACAAGGCGATCCAGATCCTGCCGCACGTCGTTGACAGCGTGTTTCTGTTGAGCGGCGCCACCATGGCCTTCATGGTGAACTTCGGTCTGTTCAGCCAGCTGTGGCTCACCACCAAGGTCACGTTGCTGATGTTCTACCTGCTGTTCGTCGGCCTGGCGCTGAATCGCGGCAAGACCAAGTCCATTCGCGTGATTGCCTTCTTCCTGGCGGTGTTCACGTTTGCGCAGATCGTCGGCGTGGCGGTGAACAAGACGGTGATCGGCTGGTTCGCGCTGTTGTAACGCCTGGCGGGTTCCAGGCGCCGTCAGACGCACGCGCAGTGGTTTTTGAGATGGCCTCTAGCGATAACGCACGCCGTGGCGTATCACGATGACCGGTGAACCCAATACTTCCAGATGACGCAGCGGATTGCCGGGTACGGCGATGAGGTCCGCTTTCCTGCCCCGTGTGATGGTGCCGGTGATGGCACCCATGCCCACGTAGTCCGCTGCTTCCGCCGTGGCCCAGCGCAGCGCGGCGGCCGGCTCCATCCCCAGGTCGTTCACCCAATAGTCCAGTTCGCGCCAAGTGGCCTGCGCCGGCGGCTGGCCAAGTTGCCCCAGGCCGCTGCCGAATACCAGGCGCACGCCGGCCTGCTGCAATTGCGCCAGTTTGCGCCGCAGTGTGTCGATCGTTTCTGTGGAGGGTGCAGGGTAGGCATGTTGCGCGATCGCCTGGCGCAGGTCCTGTTCCTGCATCGGGGTCAGGCCGGCATAGTTGCGCGGGTCGTCCAGCCATTCGCGGTCGAGGGCAAGCCACTGCGGGCCAAGCACCTGTCCCACGGTGGGGGTCCAATACAGCGGCGGACCGTGCGCGGTTCTGGCGCGAATCAGCTGCAGCAATTCGGCGGAATACAATGGAGTATCCACGCCGATGTGCAACAGTTCATCCACCCCGGCGGCAAGCGCCCGCCGGATTTCCGCGTCGCTGCTGCCGCCGGCCACCACCCGCAGGCCGTAGCGATGGGCCATGGCGACGATGGCACTCAGCGTTTCCTCATCGCCGCCTGCGGCGCCGCCGATGCGAATCAGGTCCACGCCTTGTTCGATCAGTTCGCGCGTGCGCACCTCGGCGTCCTCGCTGCCGTCGACGGCCAGCAGGGAAGGGCGCACCGGCCCTTTGGTGGGAATGAGCACCGGCCCTGATGCGAACAGCTTGGGTCCGGCGGACGCGCCTTGGCGCAGCGCCTGCCGCAGTTGCAGGATGCCGTGCAGGCCGGCGCCGACATCGCGCACCGAGGTCACGCCCGCCTGCAGCAATTGCGTGGCAGTGGCGGCCAGGGTGGCGCTATCGTGGCCGTAGTGGTGCAGCCAGTGGTCGGGGTCGGGGTGTCCGGCGTATTGCAGTTGCACGGCGTTGTCCCACAGCCCCGGCAGCACCGTCATGCCTTCGGTGGAAATACGGGTGTAGCCGTCGGGAATGCGCAGGCCCGCCACGGTGCCCACCGCGACGATGTCGCTGCCGTCGATGAGCACCACGCTGTTGGGCAGCGGCGGCGCGTCGGTGCCGTCGATCAGCGTGCCGCCCACCAGCGCGAGCTGCGCGGCCTGATTGAGGGGAGCGGCGAGCAGGGCAGCTAAGCAGAGCAGGGGACGCAGCAGTGTCATGGGAGCAGCCTTGGGAGAACCTACAGGCTAATGACGACCAACGCGTCGCAAAAGTTGAGTGCGGCTTGGATCCTTGGATCAGGCGGGCAGGGTACGCAGGGAGTTCAGCCGGGGCGGCGGTCGTAGACGCGCTTGATGCGGATCGGCGCTTCGAACGTGCGCGGGCGGATGTACAGGCGCACTTCCAGTTGCGCGCCGCCGTTGAGCAGGCGGTAGCTTTCGTTGGCGAAGCCGCCATCGCGCGGGCGCGCTTCCACTTCCAGCACTTCGCCTTCCCAATGGGCAAAGGAGAAATCCTGGACGCTGTCCAGCGCGTTGAGGCTGATCGAGCGGCTGCGGTCGTCGGTATAGACGGGACGCACGTAGTCGTCGGCATAGGTGAAGTCGTAGGTGCCGTCCTCGAGGCGGATGTTCAGCACCTTGTCGTAGGAAATGCGGTCGTACAGTTCCTGATCCTCGGGACCGCCGCGGTAGCGGTCCTGGCGGCGATCGAACAATTTGCGCTGTATCTTGACGCCGGCGGCGCGCAGCGCGGCTTCCACCTGTTTGTCGGTGTTGTCGCTGAGGCTGTCGTTGATCACCCACGCGCCGGTGAAATCGGGCGCTTCCTGGGCAAGCAGGGAAGCGCCACTCATCCAGAGCAGCAGGCAGAGCAGGAAACGGGGCATGGTCATGGCCGCAGTGTAACCGCAGCGCGCGCGTGCGCCAATTCCCCCTGGCATGGGCCGGGGAGGGCAACTCACGTATACTCGACCATTTTGTGAGTATGAAACGGGAGAAGCGGGATGAATCGACGCAGTGTCATCCAGGCGAGCGGCATGGGCGCCGTGCTGCAGGCGTTCGAGCCGGTGCTGGCCAAGGACGCGCCGCGCATGCCGGCGCTGTTCATGAGCCACGGCACGCCGCTGTTGGCCATCTGGGACAACGAGTACACGCAGGGCTGGCGCGAACTCGGCGCCTCGCTGCCGCGGCCGCAGGCGATCCTGTCGCTGTCGGCACACTGGCTTACGCGCGGCGGGGTGTTGGTTACCGCCCAGGAGCGCCCGCCGATGATCTACGACGCGCAGGGTTTTCCGCCGGCGCTGTATGACGTGCAGTATCCGGCGCCGGGCGCCCCCGCGCTGGCCGCGGAAATTTCCGGGACGTTGACGCTGCGTTCCGCGCTCAACGCGGAGTGGGGCTACGACCACGGCACCTGGGTGGTGCTCACGCGCTTATTCCCCGACGCCGACATTCCGGTGATCCAGCTCAGCCTGGACTACGACATGAGTCCGCAGGAGCAGTTTGCGCTTGGCCGCCAGCTGGCGTTCCTGCGCGAGCGCGGCGTGCTGATCATGGGCAGCGGGCAGTTCGTGCACAACCTGCGCTTGATGGGGAGCCGCACCGAAGCCGTGGAACCTTACGACTGGGCGGTGGAATTCAGTGAGATCGTCGGTGGTTGGGTGGAGCAGCGCGAATTCGCCAAGGTGCAGCACTATCGCAGCCTGGGACAGCTGGCGATGCTGGCGCATCCTACCTGGGATCATTTCATTCCGCTGCTGAACGTGCTCGGGCTGGTGGACAAGGAGGATGAGCTGCGCTGGGTCAACCTTGGCATCATGAGTGGCAGCATGGATATGCGTTGTTTGGTGGTGGGTTAAGCGGTTCTTTTAGTCCGCATCGATATCGAGAGCCACTGGCGTCGCTGTTGACCAACCAGGGGACGCTGCAAGCACGTCCGTGTGGCGCTCGGTTCCGGGCCATCCCTGGCCCTCCAACGCCCCTGGTTGGTCAACAGCGACGCCAGTGGCTTGCTTTGGGCTTCAGTGTCACGCGCAAGACTTGATAGAGAGATTCTTGCCGCCTCGTGTTTTATTGTGCCGGACGGATACGCAGCACCGCGCCGGCTTTTTCCTCAGTCACTAGATACAGCAGGCCGTCCGGTCCCTGGCGTACGTCGCGGATGCGCTGGCGCAGGTCGCTGAGCAGCGTTTCGCGGCGCAATTCTTCATAATCCTGGTTGATTACTATCCGTTCCAGATGGCCGGTGCCCGGCACTTCGCCGGTGCGCAACGCGCCGACGAAGACATTGCCTTGCCAGCGCGGCAGGGCGTCTCCGGTGTAGAAGGCCATGCCGGAGGCGGCGATGGCGGGCATCCAGTACACCACGGGTGGCTGGTAGCCGGCGTGGGTGGGGCCATCGCCCTGCCAGGGGCCGCTGTAGGTGCGGCCCAGGCTGACGTGCGGCCAGCCGTAGTTGAGGCCGGGTTCGAGAATGTTGATTTCGTCGCCGCCGTTCGGGCCGTTCTCGTTCTGCCAGATCACGCCGGTGACGGGATGGGTGGCGAGGCCAAGGCCGTTGCGGTGGCCGAGGGTGTAGACTTCGCCGCGTGCGCCGGGCGTATTCACGAAGGGGTTGTCGGCGGGAATGCTGCCGTCGTCGTTGAGGCGGATCACCTTGCCGCCCACGGTGGCCACGTCCTGCGGATCCTCGCCGCTGACGGTCATGTAGAGCGTGCCGTCGTTGCCGAAGGTCATGCGGCCGCTGCTGTTGATCGCCGGGTCGCCGCCCCAGATATCTTCGAAATTCTCGAGTGCGTTGCCGGTCCAGTGGCCACGGCCGATGGCGAGGCCGCGGGCGTTGTCCGGCCCCAGCGGTTTGGTGTAGCTCAGGTACACCAGTTGATTGTTGGCGAAATCGGGGTGCGGCAGGATGTCGATGTAGCCGTGCGACACCGCCGGCGAACCGCTTTCGCCAAAGAATACCGAGGGTGGGCCACCAGGGATTTCCTCCGCCTTGCCGTCAGCGATGCGATAGAGCTTGCCCTTGCGGGTGACGATCACCAGGGTATCGCCGAGAAAGGTCGAGGCCATCGGGTATTCGATGTCGCGCGCCAGCACTTCCACCGTGATGTCCACTTGTTCGGCGGTGTGATAGGTCCAGGGGCCTGCGCCAAGGGGCTGGTCGGCAAGGCCGGTGGGCGCCACCGGAATCGCGCCCTGAAAGGCCACGTCCTGTTGCGCCAGCAGTGGCGGGGTGCCCAGCGTCAGGCTCAGCAGCAACAGCAGGGGCAGGGGACGGGCGGCGGGCAGGCGGGCATTGAACATGGCGGTTTCCTTCATGGCCGGTTGGCACCGGCTTCTTGGTGGTCGGAT
>DATMFX010000085.1:0-6042 GCA_035555995.1 Hyphomicrobiales bacterium
TGTGCATCAGCAACGCCCAGCGCCGGCTCAAGGCCAGCAAGCTGGTGGTGCGCAAGAAGATCACGCAGGGGCCGGCGTTGCCGGGCAAGCTGGCGGACTGCTCCACGCAGGACGTGATGCGCGGCGAGCTGTTCCTGGTGGAGGGCGATTCGGCCGGCGGTTCGGCCAAGCAGGCGCGCGACCGCGAAACCCAGGCGATCATGCCGCTGCGCGGCAAGATACTGAACACCTGGGAGGTGGGCTCGAACGAAATCCTGGCGTCGCAGGAAGTGCACGACATCGCCACCGCGGTGGGCGTGGACCCCGGCTCGGACGATCTCGGATCCTTGCGCTATGGCAAGATCTGCATCCTGGCTGACGCCGATTCCGACGGGCTGCACATTGCCACGCTGCTCAGCGCCCTGTTCGTGCGCCACTTTCGCGCGCTGGTGGAAGCCGGGCACGTCTACGTGGCGATGCCGCCGCTGTATCGCATCGACCTGGGCAAGGAAGTGTTCTACGCCCTGGACGAAGACGAAAAGAACGGCATCCTCGACCGTCTGGTTTCCGAGGGCAAGAAAGGCAAGCCGAACGTGCAGCGCTTCAAGGGTCTCGGCGAAATGAACCCGATACAGCTGCGTGAAACCACCATGAATTCCGACACGCGGCGGCTGGTGCAGCTGCGCGTGGACCACTACGAGGCAACGCATGAACTGATGGACATGCTGCTGTCCAAGAAGCGGTCGGGCGATCGTAAGGACTGGCTGGAGTCCTGCGGCAACCTGGCCGACCTATGAGCCTGCGAGCGGCTGAACCACGATGACCGACCTCACTACTTTCAACGACGAAGGCATGGAGCAGATCGCTCTGCGCAAGTTCGTCGAGCAGTCCTACCTGAACTATTCGATGTACGTCATCAACGATCGTGCGCTGCCGCACATCGGCGATGGCCTCAAGCCGGTGCAGCGGCGCATCATCTACGCGATGAGCGAGTTGGGGCTGAAGAACAGCGCCAAGTTCAAGAAATCCGCGCGTACCATCGGGGATGTGATCGGCAAGTTCCACCCGCACGGCGATTCCGCCTGCTACGAAGCCATGGTGCTGATGGCGCAGCCGTTCTCCTACCGCTATCCGCTGGTGGACGGGCAGGGCAACTGGGGTTCGCCCGACGATCCCAAATCCTTTGCCGCCATGCGCTACACCGAGTCGCGGTTGCAGCGCTATGCCGAGGTGCTGCTGAGCGAGCTGGGGCAGGACACGGTGGACTGGAAGCTCAACTTCGACGGCGAGCTGGAAGAACCGGTGGTGTTGCCGGCGCGTTTGCCGAACGTGCTGCTCAACGGCGGCAGCGGTATCGCGGTGGGCATGGCCACCGACATTCCGCCGCACAACCTGCGTGAAATCGCCGACGCCTGCATCCATCTGCTCGACAACCCCGGTGCCGGCCTCGACGATCTGCTGCACCTGGTGCAGGGTCCGGATTTTCCCACCGCGGCGGAAATCATCACGCCGCGCGCGGAAATCGCCGCGCTCTATGCCGGCGGCAAGGGCCAGGTGAAATGCCGCGCCGTCTATCATCGGGAAGACGGCGACATCGTGATCACCGCGCTGCCGTACCAGGTGTCCGGCGCCAAGGTGCTGGAACAGATCGCGGCGCAGATGCAGAAGAAAAAGCTGCCGATGATCGTCGACCTGCGCGACGAATCCGACCACGAAAACCCCACCCGCATCGTCATCGTGCCGCGCTCGAACCGCATCGACGTCGACGCGGTGATGAGCCATCTCTTTACCTGCACCGACCTCGAGCGCAGCTACCGCGTCAATCTCAACATGATCGGCACCAACGGCCTGCCGCAGGTGAAGAATCTGCTGGAAATCCTGCGCGAATGGCTCGAATTCCGCACCGTGACCGTGACCCGCCGCCTGCAGTACCGGCTGGAGAAAATCCTGGCGCGGCTGCACATCCTCGAAGCGTTGCTGATCGCCTATCTCAACATCGACGAAGTGATCCACATCATCCGCACCGAGGATCATCCCAAGCCGGCATTGATGGCGCGCTTCAACCTGAGCGACCGCCAGGCCGAAGCGATTCTGGAATTGAAACTGCGCAACCTGGCCAAGCTGGAGGAAATGCAGATCAAGGGCGAGCAGGACGCGCTGGAAGCCGAGCGCGTGCAGCTGCAGCTCACGCTGGCTTCCAAGAGCCGCATGAAAACGCTGATCAAGAAAGAGCTGGCCGCCGATGCCGAAGCCTTCGGCGACGAGCGCCGTTCGCCGCTGGTGGCGCGGGCCGAAGCGCAGGCCTTCACCGAAACCGAGCTGGTGAGCGCCGAAGCGGTGACCATCGTACTGTCGGAAGCCGGTTGGGTGCGTTCCGCCAAGGGCCACGAGGTGGACGCGGGAGCCTTGCAGTACAAATCCGGCGACAAGCTCAAGCTGGTGGCGCGCGGTCGCAGCAACCAGACCGTGGCTTTCCTCGATTCCACCGGGCGCGCCTACGCGCTTGCCGCGCACAGTCTGCCTTCGGCGCGCGGCATGGGCGAACCGCTCACGGGGCGTATCAGCCCGCCGTCGGGCGCCACGTTCGCGAGCATGATGATCGCCGAGCCCGCCAGCCTGTGCCTGATCGGGTCGGACGCCGGCTATGGTTTTGTCACCCGCTTCGAAAACCTGCTGGGCAAGAACCGCTCCGGCAAGGCCATTCTCTCGCTGCCATCCGGTAGCCGGGTAATGCCGGCGGTGGCGGTGGGCAACCTGGACGCCGACGAAGTGGTGGCGGTGACGAGCGAAGGGCGCATGCTGGCGTTTCCGGTGGCGGAACTGCCCGAACTGCCCAAGGGCAAGGGCAACAAGATCATCGGCATTCCCTCGGCGCGTGTGGCCGACCGCTCGGAATACGTGGTGGCCTACGCGGTGCTGGGCCCGGCGCAGGAGCTCGTGGTGTATTCGGGCAAACGTCACGTGCGGCTGGGCAAAGAGGATCTGGCGCACTATCGTGGCGAGCGTGGCAGGCGCGGTAACATGCTGCCGCGCGGCTTCCAGAAAGTGGATGCCGTACACGTGCAGGACAAGTAAAACCGCAGGTCCGAGGAGCCCCCATGCAACCCAGAGCGCTGTGCTCTTCTTTCCCTGGCGCCGCCGCGCTGGCCCTGTTCAGTCTGTTGCCGCTGGCTGCCGCCGTGGCGCAAAGTCCGGCGTCCGTGCCGGACGAAGTGGTGGTGTTGGCAAAGAAGCGCCAGCAGGTGGCCACGGATGTTGATGTGGCGGTGAAGGTGCTCGAGCCCGAAGCACTGCAGGCGCTGAATTTCCGTTCGCTGCCGCAGGCCGCCGCGCTGGTGGAAAACGTGGCGCTGTTCGAGGACTTTGCCGGTGCCGCGATTCCCACCTGGGTGATCCGCGGCGTGGGCCTGCAGGATTTCAACAGCAACAACTCGCCCACCGCGGCCGTGTATCTGGACGGCGCCTACCAGGTGGCCACCGTGATGGGGGCGGCCTCGTTGTTCGACGTGGCGGATCTGGAAATTCTCAAGGGGCCGCAGGGCGGCCTGTATGGCCGCAACACCACCGGCGGCGCGGTGCTGCTCAACAGCCGGCGCGCGGTTCTGGGGCGGCGCGAAGCGAGCCTCGATCTGGGCTATGGCAGCTGGAACACCAGTCTGGCGCAGGGCGCCTATAACCTGCCGGTGGGCGATGCCAGCGCATTGCGCGTGGCGTTCAACCTGGAGAACAGCCGCGACGGCTGGCAGCATTCGCTCACCGAGCGCGGCATGCAGGGCGACCGCGAAAAGCTCGACCTGCGCACTTGGTGGCGCCACGATTTTTCGCCGCGCACGCGCGTGGAATGGAAGCTGCAGGGCGGACGCGACGATTCCGACATTCCGCTTGGGCGTTCGCTTGGCGTGTACGATCCTTCCGGCAACGGGGAATTCTGTGCCCCGGTACTGGCCGGGCGGCGGGATGAAAGCGAGTGCATCAACTGGGCCGGCGTGAACCGCGTGGCCGACGGCAGCGGCGTGCCCGAGAATCTTCTGGCGCAATCGGACGACGGCAAACGGGTGCTGTCGCAACTGATGAACCGCCAGGCAAACGACTACATGGGCTCGGTGCTGGAATGGCACTGGCAGGGGCGCCATGCCGACTTCCTGTCGCTGACCAGCTTCGATCGTTTCGACTATGGCGTGATGCTGGATCTCGACGGCAGCGCCGGGGAATACGGCCACCGCTATTCGAGCAGCGACCTGCGCACCTGGAGCCAGGAATTCCGGCTGAGCGCGCCGGCGCAAAACCGCGTGTACTGGCTGGCCGGGCTGAGCGTCAGCGGCGAGGAATTCGCGGAGCACCGCGATTTCCGCCTGGCCGACAACCACATCGTGCGCCTGGGACGCGGCATACTCGAATACGATCAGCACACCCGCTCCGTTTCCGCCTACGCCGATATGGAATGGCCGTTTGCCGAGCGCCTGGCGCTGACCGGCGGCCTGCGCTGGACCGACGAGAACAAGCGCTACCGCAACGGCAACTTCTGGATGCCGCGCGAAACGCCCATCTATCTGGCGCGCGACCTGGCGGCCGACTATTCACTCGACGACCAGTTCGCCGGCTCGCTTGGGCTGAAGTGGCATCCCACGGACGATGCGCTGGTTTACGTCAAATATTCCAGCGCTTCAAAAGCGGCGGCTTCTACGGCGGCTTTCCCTTCAACCCGCTGGAGGTGGAACCCTATCGCGAGGAAACCCTTGATGCCTGGGAGGCGGGGCTGAAGCTGCAACTGCCCACGCTGGCGATGGCCGTGGAACTGGCCCTGTTCCACTACGACATCGACGACGTGCAGGGCTTCATCCGCGACATCAACCCGGAAACCGGCACCGGCATCGACCGCCTCGGCAACCAGGGCGGCGCCGAACACGAGGGCGTAGAATTGCAATGGCGCTGGCGTCCCTACGAACGTCTGACATTCGATGTGGGGTTGGGTTGGTTGGATGCCACGTTCGTCGGGCAGGGGGCGCACACCATGAATCTGGCGGGTGAGCTTGTGGGCATCCAGGGCCGCCGCCCTTATGCGCCGCGCTTCAGCGGCAGTGTCCTGCTCAGTTACCTGCAGCCGCTGGCGCAGGGGCGCCGGCTGGTATTCGATGCCAGCTACGACTACCGCAGCGATTTTGCCGGCGCGCAAAGCTCGCCGGTGGATGCCGCGATCAACCAGCTGCCCGGCTATGGGCTGTTCAATCTTTCGCTGCGTCTGAACACGGCGGGTTCGCCCTGGGAACTGGGCGGCTGGGTCCGCAATGCCGCCGACCGTACCTATGTGCCGCGGATCAAGAACGATGGGTTGAACAGCTTCGTCGCGCTCTATGGCGAGCCCCGTTCCGTGGGCCTGAGCCTCAGCTACCGCATGTAGGGCGTCGCCCGGAGTGCCCAGGACGGTTCGTTGCTTGCTGGCATTTTGCCATCATTTCAAGCATTTATGCGCAAGCTTCGCAGAATTCCCCTTACGCATTCTTTAAATCTTATCTGCTAGAATGATCACGCTTTCTGGCTATGCGCTATGCTAAGCCTGTCTATCTAAACGGATCGCGAACTCGGCAGAGGCCCCAGTTGCAGCAACCGGAACCCCAGGGTTCGGCGCCAGACACCTGCTACCCCGAATGAGAGGAGATCTCCATGGTCAATGTCCACGCGAATACTGCATTTCAGTACCAGCGCCCAATTCCGTCCGCTCCCAATATTTACAAGGTATTCGAACAGAGCGACGAGCAGCTCAATCTCGCGCGCCTGAACCTCAAATTACAAGAGCAATGTGGCGAAGGATTCCATGTCTCCTTTTACAGCGGTGAGCAATTGGAGCAGATTCCACGCAGCATACTGCTCAGCGCCGCGCAATGTTACGCGGATGTATTCAACGAAAGCTGGGGAGAAAGCTGGACCGGCGAATCGGCGCTTGAAGAGATCGAAGGGTTCATTCGTTGTGACGCTCGCTACATGCCAGTAATGACTTTATTGTTCCGGGAGGAACGAGTCATTGGGTTCAGTTGGGGTTTCTTGATGGATCGCGACTGTTTGACG
>DATMFX010000086.1:0-5842 GCA_035555995.1 Hyphomicrobiales bacterium
ACTGGACGATCCGTTTCCCGCCGTGGCCATGGCCGCGGGAACCCAGAGCCATGTCCATTGATCGCGAACCACGCGCCCGATACCCGAACGTTGCACGCGCTGTGAAGGC
Organism: Hyphomicrobiales bacterium; assembly: GCA_035555995.1. GTDB lineage: Bacteria > Pseudomonadota > Gammaproteobacteria > Pseudomonadales > Pseudohongiellaceae > CAILUG01. The sequence goes on from DATMFX010000086.1 coordinate 110, forward strand.
GGAACGTGATCCAGCGGAAGAGGACACCCGGACGCAACAAAAAATCTATGAAGACGCGTTGCTGGACGCTCTTGCGCTGGCGAAAGCGGGCGCCGGGAAGAAATGCAAAGGAACTGTCCAACCCGTTCCCACCGGAACGGCCGGCAGGAAGCCGGAACGGTAGCGCCCGTGATTGCGCAAGCAAAACCTCACTATGCACACTGATGGAGTTCAGCCATGGCAATTTTTACCCACATAACGGTAGGCACCAACGATCTCGAGGCGGCACGCCGTTTCTATGACAGCGCGCTGGAGCCGCTGGGCCTGAAACGAAGCACCGACATGGAGAAGGCCTCCATTTGGGGCGGCGAGTTTTTCGTACTCAATCCTACCGATGGTAATGCCGCCTCCGTGGGCAACGGCACTACCGTCAGTTTCGTGGCGCCCAGCCGCGCGGCGGTCGATGCCTTCCACGCCAAGGCGCTGGCGGCGGGCGGCAAGGATGCGGGCGCGCCGGGGCCGCGCACGTTCGCACCAAACGCCTATGCCGCTTACGTGCGTGATCTGGATGGCCAAAAGATCGTGGCGGTAAGCACCACCGCCGAATGAGCCGGCGCCCGGAACGGCTCTCGTGGCCGTTCCGGGCTGGCGACAAATCAGAAGGCGCCCAGGCCCATCCACACCGCCATCGCGATCATCATCAGGTTTTCTGTCAGCGACACGAAGCCCAGCGGCACCCGGCTGCCGCCGCCGACGCAGGCGCATTTCAGTTCCCGCCGCTCGATGTACACCGCCTTGAACACCGACACCGCGCCGATGGTGCCGATGCAGAGCGCCAGGGGCACCGATAGCCAGTTCAGGATGCCGGCGATCATCAGCACACCGGCCAGGCCTTCCGCGAAGGGATAGACGTAGGAATACGGTACCCAGCGTTTTGCCAGCAGGTCGTAGTTCAGGAACATGGTGGAAAACGTTTCCACGTTCTGCAGCTTCAGCAGCGCAAGCACGGCCATGCTGAAGGCAATGAACCATTCGGCGGCGCGCACCGTGAACGGCGTGCCATGGACGGCAATGCTGGTGGCAAGTGCCATCAGCAGCGTGGTGCCGAACAGCGCGATCACCGGCCGGTAGCTGGTGGCGTCCGGCGCGGGCACCGTTTTGCCGAAATAGCGGCGCAGATCGTCGTAACCGCCGATCCGCTCATTACTGATGAAGGTTTGCGGCGTGGTCTTGACCTCATGCTCGGTCTTGAAGGCTTCGACCTCCGCCTTCGAGGTAAGCCAATGATCCTCGACGGTAAAGCCGCGGCTGCGCAGCAGGTGCAGGGATTTCAAGCCATAGGGGCACACGTGCTTTGCCATCACCATGCGATACAGTGCGGCGGTTTTGGGGGATTGGCGATCTGTGGAATTCATGGGTCCTCCTGATGCGTGGGACTTGCCTGTGGACGGGGATGACTATAAATTCCGTACTATGGTACGGAGTCAACCCATGCAGACGAATATGCCGATAGGAAAGTTCGCCGAGGCGGGCGGGGTAGGGGTGGAAACGGTGCGTTTCTACCAGCGCAAAGGCCTGCTCGCCACGCCGGACGGCGGCAGCGGCATGCGCCGCTATGGCGGCGAGGACCTGCGCCGGCTGCGCTTCATCCGCGCGGCGCAGCGGGCAGGCTTCACGCTGGACGAGATTCGGGAACTGCTTGTGCTCGATTCGGGTCATGATCATCAGCGCGCACGCGAATTGGCCCGTGGCAGGGTGGCCAGGCTCAACGCGCAGATTGCGGAGCTGGAGCGGGCACGGGACCGCCTGCAACGGCTTGCCAGGCAGTGCAGCACCGCCGCGTCGAAGCCCTGTCCGATCCTCGCCGCGTTCGAGGAATAGGCCGGCCACGCCTGCCGGTGGCCTTTGCTGTGACATAATGCCAGACTGTACAGGCGCTTACCGGCGCTGGACGGAATATCCGTCCTCACCTTGACGGAAAAATCGGAAATCATGGCAAGAAAGATCATCATCCAGGACTTCACCACTCATCAGCATGAGCATGCCGTGTGTATCCAGGATGCGGTGGCCATGGCGGAGCGGATTTGTGCCGAGCGCAAGGAGCGCTTCACGCCGCTGCGCAGGACCGTGCTCGAACTGGTGTGGGCCAGCCACAAGCCCATCAAGGCCTATGATCTGTTGGCGCAGCTGTCCGAGTATCACGAACGGCCGGCGCCGCCCACCGTCTACCGGGCGCTGGATTTCCTGCAGGAAGCCGGCCTGGTGCACAAGATCCAATCCCTCAATGCCTACGTGGGCTGCGGCGAACCCGCCCGCCTGCATCAGGGGCAGTTTCTGATCTGCCGGAACTGTGGCGAAGTGGCCGAGCTCGACGATCCCAGCATCACCGAGCGCATCGGCCACAATGCCAAGCGCGTGGGATTCAAGGTCAGCGACGAAACCATCGAAGTGCTTGGGCTGTGCCCGGTCTGCCAGTAATGCTCCAGCCTGACGGGCGCGGAGTGTCCGGCGCCTAGCCGGGTCTGCGTCTTTTCCCTTCCCTGTTCTCCCCGTTTTTCATTTCCCCGTTCATGCGGGCCTGTCGCGCTTGCGGCCTGGGCAATTTTCGTGTTTTCATATTTGGTACATTATAACGTAATGTAAAGCGATGGGCGCCCAAGCTCCCGCCCTCGGTTGTATCCCCTTGAGGAACCCTGCATGAACACGATCAGGCTGGCCTTGGCGTCGCTGCTGCTGTTGGCGGCATCCGCCGTGGCGGCGCAGCCGCTCGAGCTTGGTTATTTCGTGGGCGACACCCAGACGCAGGCCGTGGCCTCGGCCTGGCGGAAAGTATTGGCGGAAAAGCCGGAACTCGAGGAACAGGTGAAACTGACGCTGGTCAGCGGCGCGCGGGTGCAGAACGTGGATCGGGCGGCGCTGGAAGGTGTCGATCTGCTGATACTGAGCACGCACGAGCAGGCGGCAATCGACCGCTACGATGCGCTGTACGAAACCGACCTCATCGCCGCCGTGCAGCGCCAGGGCAAGGTCTATGGCGTGGGTGAGGGCGTGCTGCCGGCCGAACGCTACACCGAGCGCGGGGTGATCTGGGACGACACACTGCGTGGCTATTTCCTGCATGGCGGGGCCGACAACGATTACGCCATGCTCAAGTACGTGCTGCGCGAGCTTGGCATTGCCGGGCTGCGGATACCGGAACCGGTGCCGAGCCTGGATTTCGGTTACTACTACCCGACGCAAACAGGCGGACGGGTTTTCACCACCTGGCAGGATTTCGATGCGTGGCGCGACAGCGCGGGCCTCAAGCACCCCGGCGCGGTGCGCGTGGCGGTCAGCTTCTACGGTTCCTATTACTACACCGCCAACACGGCGGTGATCGACAGCGTCATCCATGAGTTGGAAGCGCAGGGTGCGGAAGCGCTGCCGTTTTTCGGTTATCCGGACGAAGCCGCCTACGAGGCGCTGCTGCTCGACGAACAGGGCAACAGCCGGGCGGACGTGGCGCTGGCGTTTTCCCTGCGCTTTGCCCAGCCTGGCACGGGCGAGGTGCTGGCCAAACACGACATTCCCGTCATCAACCTGATCACGCTCAACGGCAGAAGCCAGCAACAATGGCGCGAGTCGCGCGAGGGACTCACCAGTTTCGAAGGCACCTTCCAGACTGCCATGCCGGAACTTGGCGGCCTGGTGGCGCCCACCGTGGTGGGTAGCCTGGAAACCGAAAAGGACGACGCCACGGGCCTGACCGTGGTGGTCAACCGTCCGATTCCCGATCAGGTGGAAAAAGCGGTGGGCAGGGCGCTTGCCTACGCCAGCCTGCGCAGCAAGCCGAATGCCGACAAGAAGCTTGCCATCTTCTACTACAACTACCCGCCGGGGCGAGCCTCCATCGGCGCCAGCTACCTCAACGTTCCAGAATCGCTGTCCACGCTGCTCACCACGCTGCAGCAGGCCGGTTATGGTGTGACAGGTGAGGCGCTCGACCCTGACAGCGTGCTGCAGGCAATCACCAGCGCCGCCTACAACGTGGCCAGCTATGCGCCGGGCGAGCTGGACACCATGCTGCAGAACGGCAACGCGGTACGCGTTTCCCAGGCGCAGTACACCGCCTGGCTGGACATGATGCCGGCGGCGCTGCGTGCCAAGATCGTGCGCGACTGGGGTCCACCCGGCGAGGCAAAACTGATGGCGGAACCGTCGGCGGATGGCCCACGCTTCGTGATTCCCCGCCTGGATTTCGGCAACGTGGTGATCCTGCCGCAGCCGGTGCGCGGCTGGGGCGAGGACATCGAAAAGCTCTACCACGCCAAGGATCTGGCGCCGCACCACCAGTACGTGGCCGCCTATGAATGGCTGCGCCGCGAGTTCAAGGCGGACGCCGTCATTCACGTGGGCACGCACGGCACCCTCGAATGGCTGGACGGCAAGGATAGCGGCTTGTCCGGCGAGGACGCGCCCGATGCCCTGATCGGCACACTCCCTAATTTCTACCTCTACAACGTCGACGTGGTGGGCGAGGGCCTGGTGGCCAGGCGCCGTGGCGCGGCGGCGCTGATCGATCACATGACGCCTCCTTTCATGAAAGGGGGGACGTATGGCGAGCTGAGCGATCTCAACGAACTGATCAAGGAATACCAGATCAACCAAAACAAGAATCCCGAACTGAGTGCCATCTATGCGGCGCAGATACGCGAGGCCGCCTTCATGCTCGGCATCGTCAAGACACTCGACCTGCCGCTCGATCCCGGCGATGACGCGCAATTGCCCGATGCCGGCATGATCGGCCGCATTCAGGATCACCTGCTCACCCTGCAGGAACAGAACATTCCCTATGGCCTGCATACCTTCGGCCGCCTGCCGCCACCCGAACAGGTGGATACCACGGTGGACGCCATCGTCAGCGCCGACCGCAGCCTGCTGCCGCAAGGCGCCCGTGTCCTGGCGCGGGACATGCACGAGCGCATCGCCACGTCCGCCTCGCGCGAGCCGGGCAGCCTGCTGCACGGCCTGGCAGGCGGTTATCTGCCGGGCGGCAACGGCGGCGAACCGATCCGCAATCCCGATGCCTATCCCACCGGCAAGAATTTCTACGGCGTGGATCCGGACAAGATCCCCAAGCAGGCATCCTGGGAAATGGGGGTGCAGCTGGCGGAGCAGATGCTGGCCGACCATCTGGAACAGCATGGTCGTTATCCGGAAAAAGTGTCCTTCGTCATCTGGGGCGGAGAAACCATGCGCCATGAGGGCGTGCTGGAATCACAGATTCTTTACCTGCTTGGCACGCGCCCGGTGTGGAACAGCCGCGACAAGGTGGTCGACATCGAGGTGATTCCGCGCCGCCAGCTCGGGCGCCCGCGCGTGGACATCGTGATCGCAAGCGCGGCTGAAGGCATGTTCAGCAACATCACTATCCTGATGGACAAGGCGGTGCAGGCGGTCAAGGCACTGGATGAGGCGGAGAATTACGTACGCGACCACTATCTGGCAACACGCACTGCTCTGGTGGCCAAGGGCTATCCCGAGGAACAGGCCGATCGCCTGGCGGGCGTGCGTATCTTCGACGAGCCGCCCGGTACCTACAACCTGAACACCGCGCGCATCGCGGAATCGAGCGGCACCTGGGACAGCGATCTCGGCATGGCCAACGACTACATCAAGAAGATGGGCCACGGCTTCGGCAACGGTTTCTGGGGAGAGCCGATGGAAGATACGTTCCGGCTGGCGCTGTCGGGCACGGAAAAAGTGGTGCACAGC
>DATMFX010000087.1:0-5969 GCA_035555995.1 Hyphomicrobiales bacterium
CGTTTGCTCGTGCGGCAGCACGATGTTGAGGCCGATGGACTCGCCGCCCACCTCCGACACGCCGCGGTTGGCGGCCTCCATGATGCCAGGCCCGCCGCCGGTGACCACGTGCAGATCGGGGCAGCCGTCGCAGCCGGAACGCGTGGTGATCAGGCTGGCCAGCTTGCGCGCCTCGTTGTAGTAGTGGTTCTGCTGCCGCATCACGCGCAGCCGCTGCCGCTGCGCCACCAGTTCCGCGCTGCCGGGCCGCTCCCGTTCCAGCTCGCTCAGTTCTGCTTCCGCGTCGGCAAGCTGTTCGGGCGAAGGCGTGCGCGCGCTGCCGAAGATCACCACCGTATGGTTGATGCCCGCTTCCTGCAGCCCCATCTCGGGCTTGTTCAGCTCCAGCATCAGGCGTACGCCGCGCAGTTCCTCGCGGGTCAGGAAATCGGAATCGTCGAAGGCCAGCCGGTACGCGGGCGATTCCAGTTGCGGCGTGGTGCAGCGTTCCATGTCGCGCCGGGCATGCTGAAGATCCTCCGCGGCATTGTAGAAAAGATGGCCGGGATTACGGCGACGATGACGTCTGCTCATGGTGTGTTTCCTGATTGCAAAGAATGATCGGTCGCGGCCAGTTGGCGCTCGAGCGCCGCCAGCCGATCGGGTGTGCCTATGTCGGACCACTGCCCCGCATGCACCTGGGCGCTTGCGGTGCCCGCGGCGATGCTGCGCTGCAACAGCGGCAATAATGGATAAGTGGCGGTGGGCAGCGCCGTGAACAGCGCCGGCCTGAACACCCCGATGCCGCTGTAGGTATAAGCGGACTGCGGGGCGGCGGAGCGCGGTTGCAAACGGCCTTGCGCGTCGACCGCGAAATCGCCTTGTGGATGCTGCGGTGGGTTGGGCACCAGCACCAGATGCAGATCGTCCGCCGCCGCCAGCGCGGTGCGCAGGCGGGTGAAATCGAAGTCGGTCCAGATGTCGGCGTTCACCACCGCGAACGGCGCAGCGCCAAGCAGGGGCAAGGCGCGCGCGATGCCGCCGGCGGTTTCCAAGGGCTCGCCTTCGCGCGACCAGACGATGCGCACGCCAAGCGCCGCGCCGTCGCCAAACGCCGTTTCCAATTGTTCGCCACGCCAGGCGTGATTGATCACCAGTTCCGTGAAACCCGCCGCGCGCAGCTTGCGTATCTGATGCTCGATCAGCGAACAGGGCCCGGCGCGCAGCAACGGTTTCGGCATATCGCGCGTGAGCTCGCCCATGCGGGTGCCCTTGCCCGCGGCAAGCAGCATGGCTTTCATGAACGCGGCTCCACGCCAAGATCACTCAACACGGTTGGCAATGCCGGCACGATGCGCGCCTGTAGCCAGGCCACGAAGGCGGCGAACTGCGGATGCTCGCCCGCGGCGCGGCGCAGGTAGCGCAAGGTCAACGGCAGGTCGGCCAGGTAGCCGGGCTTGCCATCGCGCAGCCACAGCCGGGCGAAGATGCCCAGCACCTTGAGATGCCGCTGCATGCCCATCAGATCGAAGTCGCGCAGGAACGCGGCATCGTCCGCCGCCAGCGGAATGGCGGCGGCGCGCGCCAGGGCGGCATAGTCAAGTGCCCAGGCGCGTACGTTCTCTGGCGGCCATTCGATGTAGCAGTCGCGCAGCAGCGAGACCAGATCATAGGTGGCGGGACCGGCCACGGCATCCTGAAAGTCGATCACGCCAAGCGGCGCTGCGCCGCGATACAACAGGTTGCGCGAATGGTAGTCGCGATGCACGCATACCCGCGGCTGCGCCAGGGCGCTGGCGATCAGGGTGCCGTACACATGCTCGAGCAATGCGGTTTCCCCGGCGTCCAGTTCGAGCCGCAGCAGGCCGCGGCAGAACCATTCATCGAACAGATGCAATTCGCGCGCAAGCAGCGCCGTGTCGTAGGGCGCCAGCGTGGCCGTTGGCGCACGCTGGATTTTCAGCAATTCGGCAAAGGCGGCGCGGTAGAGCGGCGCGGCGTCCGGGCCGGCGCCGACATTGCGCCGCGCGGCATCCAGCGGGCCCCACAACAGGGTATCGCCCAGGTCCTCGAGGCACATGAACCCCTGTTTCAGATCGCAGGCGTACAGCGCCGGCACTCCGACGCCCTGCGCCGCCAACAATGCAGCAGTGTCCACAAAAGGCCGGCAGTCTTCCTGCGGCGGCGGGGCGTCCACCAGGATGCAGCTGCCGCGCTCAAGGCTGGCGCGAAAATAGCGCCGGAAGCTGGCATCGCCGCTCACGGCCGCCAACGGGGCGGTCTGCGGGCCCAGCGCAAGCCGGGGAATGCAAGGCGCAAACCAGGATTGCAGCGCCGCTTCGCGGCTGCGGAGAAAGTCGGACGAGAGGGGGAGCAAGACGGGCGTTCCCTTGTTCTGATAGGGGATAAAACATACACTGCGCGCTCCTCATTATGCCCAGCCCTCCCGGAATTGAGAAGTGACCCCCCCCTCTAAGTCCAGCCCGCTCGCTGCCCTTTTGCGCGGCTGCCTGAGACCTGTGTGGGTGTGTACCCTGGTAGGGACGGGCGCGGCCCCCGCAGCACTGGCGCAAAGCGCCGCCGAGCTCGACTGGGTGCCCATCGAACGGCTCACCGACGAGCAGCGCGCCACGCTGGACCAGCAGTGCTGCGGCCTCTACATCGCCCCCACCTTCGAGGAAGCGGCCACGCTGGAGCCCGGCGGCACGCTGCTGCGCGGCACCGGCATCGGCGCCGGCGACGATGGCGTCGTCAACGTCTACGACAACCTGCAGGTGCTGCAGGGCGACATCGCGATCCAGGCCGGGCGCGGCCGCTACGACCGCAACAGCGAAACGTTTTCGCTGGCCGAGGACATCCGCCTGCGCCAGCCGGGCATGCTGATGGTGGGCCAGCAGGCCACCATCAACCAGAAGCTCGGCCGCAGCGAGATCACCGATGCCTCCTACGTGCTGCACGAGGCCGGCGTGCGCGGGCAGGCCGCCATCATCGTCTACACCGACGCCGATGGCGTGGTCACCATCGACAACGGCGTCTACACCCGCTGCGAGCCCGGCGACAACAGCTGGGTGATCCAGGGCGAGCGCATCACGCTGGACCAGGAAAAAGGCCGCGGCACCGCCCGCAACGTCAAGCTGCGCGTGGCAGACGTGCCAGTGTTCTACCTGCCCTGGGTGAGCTTTCCGATCAACGACGAACGCGCCACCGGTTTCCTCACCCCGGTGCTGGGCAACACCCGCGACGGCGGCATCGACATCGCCGCGCCCTACTACCTCAACCTGGCGCCCAACTACGATGCCACCATCACCCCGCGCATCCAGTTCGAGCGCGGCGTGATGCTTGGCGTGGAAGGCCGCCACCGTGGCCTGCGCTCCCGGCAGGAGCTGAACTTCACCTACCTGCCGGACGACCGCCTGTACGATCCCGCGCGGCGCAACACGCCCGGCAGCGACAGCCCGCCGGTGCCCGACCGCTGGTCGCTCGACTACGACTATCTGGCATCCATCGCGCCGCGCTGGACCGCCAGCGTGAACTATGCCGCGATCAGTGACGAAGACTACTTCCAGGATTTCGGCCGCAGCGGGCTGGACCTGAACGCCCAGAGCTACCTGTACCGCGACGCGCGGCTCAACTATCGCGGCGTGCACTGGGACTTCCAGGCGGCGACGCAGGGCTACCAGATCATCGATCCCAACGTGACCGGCAGCACCGAGCCCTACCGCATGCTGCCGCGGCTGAACCTGGACGGGCAGTATTTCCTGCACGACAACCTGGAAGTGGGCCTGGACAGCGAATACGTGGTGTTCGACCGCCACCTGTCCGCGCGGCGCCTGAACCAGCAGCAGATCGACAACGGCGTTCTGGTCACCGGCCAGCGGCTGAGCCTGACGCCGTACCTCAGCCTGCCGTGGTCCAACGCCTGGTCGTTCGTCACGCCCACGGTCAAGTACAAGTACGCGCAGTGGAACCTGTCCGACCAGAAAGTGGGCGCCAGCGCCTCCCCCGACCGCGGCATCTTTACCGGTTCGCTGGACGCAGGCCTGTTTTTCGAGCGCGATGTCGACCTGTTCGGCGCCGATTACAGCCAGACGCTGGAACCTCGCCTGTATTACCTCTACAGCGAATACGAGGACCAGAGCGACATTCCGCTGTTCGACAGCAGCGAGCTCACCTTCAGCTTCTACCAACTGTTCCGTGACGACCGCTTCAGCGGCCAGGACCGCGTGGGCGACGCCAACCAGTTGACCCTGGCGGTCAGTTCGCGCCTGTACGACGGCGCCGGGCGGGAAAAGGCCCGCGCCAGCATCGGCCAGATCCAATATTTCGAGGACCGCCGCGTGGCGCTCGCGCGCCCCGACAGCCTGGACCGCCAGGCGTCTTCGGCGCTGGTGGGAGAATTGTCGGTGCAGCTCGACCCGCGCTGGCAGGCGCGCTCCTACGTGGAGTACAACCACATCGATCACAAGCTGATCGCGGGCAATTTTCTTTTTCAATATCAGAGTGATATAAACCGCATACTGAATTTCGGCTATCGTTTCCGCGATCTGCCCAACCCCATCACCCCCACGGGTCTGGACCGCCGCATCAAGCAAACCGATGTTTCCGGCATCTGGCCCTTGAACGATCGCTGGGGTTTGATCGGTCGCTGGAACTTCGATATCGGCAACAAACGCAACCTCGAGACCATCGCCGGTGTCGAATACAGCAACTGCTGCTGGAACCTGCGTCTGGTGGCTCGGCAATGGATCGACAACGACGCCCTGTTCTATGGTGTCAAGGACGACAACCGGGGTATTTTCATTCAATTCGAACTCAAGGGGCTCGGCAGCGTCCTCGGAGGTAATGTCAGTGGCATTCTCAACAACGGCATCACCGGTTACCGTGATCGTGAATACGTGCGCTAGGGCGCTGGGCCTGGGCGCGTTGTGGCTGGCCTGCGCGGCCGGCACGCCGGCGCTGGCCCAGCAGGCGCTCGACAAGGTGATCGCCATCGTCGACAACGACGTGGTGCTGCAAAGCGAATTCGACGATCGCTGGAACCAGGTGCAGCAGCAGATCGCCAACGCCAGCGGCCAGCTGCCGTCGATCGACGTGCTGCGCAAGCAGGTGCTGGACCAGATCATTCTGGAACATCTGCAGACGCAGATGGCGCAGCGCGCCGGCGTGCGCGTGGACGACAACCAACTCAACCAGGCACTCGCCTCCATTGCGCAGCAGAACAACCTGACCTTCGAACAGTTCGTGCAGATTCTGCAGGAACAGGGCCTGTACGACCTGACGCGCGATTCGCTGCGCCAGGAGATCATGATCGGGCAGTTCCAGAACGGCGCGGTGAACCGCCGCATCAACATCACCCGCCAGGAAGTGGAAAACTATCTGCGCTCCGAAACCGGCATTGCCCAGGTGGCGCCCGAATACCACGTGGCCCACATCCTGATCCCGAGCGAAGAGGCGCCCACCAAGCAGCAGACCGAGCTGGCGCAGCTGCTGTACCAGGAAATCCAGAACGGCGCCGACATCGCCCAACTGGCCGCTTCCGGCCGCATCAGCGGCATTGCCGTGAACGGCGGCGACCTCGGCTTCAACAAGGTGGAAAGCCTGCCCTCGATCTTCGCCGCCGTGGTGCCCACCCTGCAGCCGGGCCAGGTGAGCGAACCTTTTACCAGCAGCAGCGGCTACCACCTGGTGCAACTGCTGGAAACCCGCGGCGGCTCCGCGCTGCAGATCGACCAGTGGAAAGTGCGCCACATTCTGATCCGGACCAATCAGGTACGCACCGAGGAGCAGGCCGAAGCACTGATCGACGCCCTGTATGAACGCATCCAGAACGGTGAGGATTTTGCCAACATCGCCCGCCAGAACACCGACGACCCCACCTCGATGGTGTCCGGCGGCGATCTCGACTGGATCAACGACGGCATGTACCCACTGGACTTCATGACCATGGTGCACCGCACCGAGCCCGGCACCATGAGCGAGCCGTTCCGCAC
>DATMFX010000088.1:0-3279 GCA_035555995.1 Hyphomicrobiales bacterium
CTGGCCACCTTGCTCACCGCCGCGTTGTTTGCCAGCGCGGCAACCTCGCTGGTGGGCGCCGGCGCGCGCGCCGGTATGTCGGTGGCGCAGGGCGCAAGCTCGGTAGCCGGCGCGGCCGTCGGCGGCCTGGCGGACCTGCAGGACGAACGCGGCACGCTGGACTACTACCTCGACATGCTGTTCCGCCGCGAACCCGGTGCCGCATCGGCGCAAGCGCCCGCCGCGCCACCCCCTCCGCCACCGGCCGCTCCCGACGATGGCGCGCCGGACAACGCCGCGGCCACACCCCCGCAACCGCAGGCCGCCGCCAACGATACCCAGGGTGCGAATGGGCAGAACGAAGCAACTCCCGCGCTTGCCGAGGTATCCCGCATTCTGGCCAGGGCTTACCGCGAAGGTGGACTGGCGGATGAAGACCTGCGCTATCTCAGCCAACAGGTGGCCAGCTATACCGGCCTGAGCGCGCAGGAAGCCGAAGCCCGCGTGCGCGGCGCCGTTGAGCGGCTCAATACCGAACTGAGCGACCTCGAAACCAACGTGCGCGAAGCCGCCGACCAGGCGCGCATGACCACGGCCTATGTGTCCCTGTGGTGTTTCATCGCCCTGCTGCTCGGCGCCTTCGTCGGCAGCCTGGCGGCCACTTGCGGCGGCAAACAACGCGACCTCTGAGGAGACAACCCATGCGTTCGATACTGTTATGGATACTTGGCGTGCCGATCCCCATCATCATCCTGATCGCGTTGATGACCTGAGGCACAAACGGCCCTCCTCCGGGCACTTCACGCAGAATTGCGGCTCCGGTGCGCCAAGCGATGGTCTTGGTGCGCCGGAGCCACTATGATCGCGCTCATCTGGTGTTCTATGTCAGCAGTTCGCTAGCCAGTCGCAACGGAGGAACCATGCACCACTTCAACCTGGCAACGGGCCTTGCCCTGTGTCTGTCGGCCGCCGTGCTGAGCGGATGCGGCACCACCACCGCCCCCGGCGCGATCGGCGCCAACCGCCAGCAACTGCTGTTGGTATCGTCGGAAGAAATGAACCAGATGGCCGGGCAGGCCTATGACCAGCTCAAGGCCGAAGCGCAGGAACAGGGCGCGCTCAACCAGGACGCCGCGCTGCTCAGCCGGGTGCGCGCCATCGCCGCGCGCATCGAGCCGCAAACGCAGGTGTTCCGCCCCGATGCGCCAAGCTGGAACTGGGAAGTCAACGTGCTGCGCAGCGACCAGCTCAACGCCTTCTGCATGCCGGGCGGCAAGATCATGTTCTATTCCGGCCTGATTCAGCAGTTGAACCTGAGCGATGCCGAGATCGCGGTGGTGATGGGACACGAAATCGCCCACGCGCTGCGCGAGCACTCGCGCGAACAGATGTCGCAGGCGCTTGCCGCGCAGACCGCGATCGGGCTTGGCGCGGCGCTGTTCGGCCTGGGCCAGGGGTCGGCCAACCTGGCGAACACCGGCTACCAGGCGCTGATCGCCACCCGCTTCAGCCGCACCGACGAATCGGAAGCCGACCGCATCGGCCTCGAACTCAGCGCACGCGCCGGCTACGACCCGCGCGCCGGCGTTACCCTGTGGCAGAAAATGATGAATGCCAACGACGGCGGCAGCCCGCCGGAACTGCTCAGCAGCCACCCCGCAAGCGCCAACCGGGTACGGGAAATCGAAGCACTGCTACCCACCGTGCTGCCACTGTACGAAGCCGCCGTACGCTGAACCTTGCGCGCCGCCGGCCCCTGCATCGGAGCCGGCGCGCAGGCCTCACGCCTTCAGTGGACGTTGCCCAGCCAGGTTTCCGCCTGGTAGCGCTGGTGGCGCGGAAACGTGTTGATTTCCAGCCCCGGAATCAGCTTGCCCTCCAGGCTGCTGACGGCATTGACCCAGCCTTCGTCCGACAATACCGCCACGTGGGAAAAGCGCCGCATGAGCCGCATCAGCTCGGGCATGTTGGCAAATTCCACCTTCATCGCGCCAAGCGAGGGCAGGTGAAAATCCTCCACGTCGATCAGCATCCTGCCGTCTTCGACGTCCGCCGCGCGCACTTCCAGCGTATCGATCAGCTGCCGCATGTCCTCCGTTTCGAGCCTGCCGTTCACCACCACGTCCACCCTGTCATGCGCCACGCGCTCCACGCTGTACATAAAGCCCTCCTACGAGTGATCGGTACCGCCAATAGTGGCAATGCCTGTATTGGATAACTGGCCGTCGCTTCACAGTTTTTCAAGAGAAACCGGGCGCCGGCAGCGCCCAAGCGACATTTCGCCGCGGCCTCTTTATAATGCCGCGCCACAAATCCCCTCCCCTGGCCCGCCGGGGCGGCCCTTCGCTGGACTGCACGTGAAATCAGATCTCTTCAAAATGGCTTTGGTCCTCGGATCATTGAGCTGGATCGGCCCCTTCGCCATCGACATGTACCTGCCCGCGATGCCCGCCATCGCGGAAGACCTCAACGCGCCGATATCGGCCGCGCAGGCCACGCTGATGGCCTACTTCATCTCCTTCGGCATCAGCCAGTTGGTATATGGACCCGTGTCCGACGTGCTTGGGCGCAAGCCGCCGCTGTATTTCGGGTTGACGGTGTTCGCACTTGCCTCGGTGGGCTGCGCGCTGGCGCCAAGCATCGACTGGCTGATCGCCATGCGCTTCATGCAGGGCGTCGGCGCCGCCGGCGTCATGTCGATTCCACGTGCGGTGATCCGCGACTGTTATACCGGCAACGCCGCCACACGGCTGATGTCCACGGTAATGCTGATCATCTCCGTCTCACCCATGTTCGCGCCGCTGTTGGGCAGCGCGGTGATCGTGCCGTTCGGCTGGCGCGCGGTATTCGTGGCGGTGGCATTGATTTCACTGCTCGGTTTCGCCATGACCCGTTTCGGCCTGCGCGAAACCCTTACCGCCGAGCGCCGCAAGCCGTTCCATTTCATGAACATGCTGCGCGCGTTCGGCGTGCTGCTGCGCGATGCGCACTATATGGGGCTGGTGCTGATCGGCGGCATGGGCATGGCCAGTTTCTTCGCGTTCCTGGCCACCAGCGCGTTTCTGTACATGGATCACTACGGGCTGACCAGCGTGCAGTACAGCCTGGCATTCGCCGGCAATGCGCTGGGTTTCTTCAGTGCCAGCCAGGTGGCCGCCAACCTGGAAGCACGCTTTGGCGCACTGCCGGTGATCAAGCGTGCGGTGGCCGGCTACTGCACCAGCGCCTGCGTGCTGTTCGTGCTGATCGTGTTCGGTTTCGACAGCTTTCCGCTGCTGGCGATCCTGTTGTTCTGCACCT
>DATMFX010000089.1:0-2730 GCA_035555995.1 Hyphomicrobiales bacterium
TTCGGCCAGGCTCTTGGTGGCCACGTACCACTGGTTGGTGAGGAACGGTTCGATGACCACGCCGCTGCGGTCGCCGCGCGGCACCTTGAGCTTGTGCGGCTCGATCTTTTCCACCAGGCCGGCATTTTCCAGGTCGCGCACCAGTTGCTTGCGGCAGTCGAAGCGGTCGAGGCCCTGGTAGGCGGCGGGCGCGTTGGCGTTGATGGCGCCGTCCTGGGTGAGGATGTTGAGCAGCGGCAGGTTGTGGCGCTGGCCCACCTCGTAGTCGTTGAAGTCGTGCGCGGGCGTGATCTTCACGCAACCGGTGCCGAAGGCCGGGTCCACGTAGGTGTCGGCGATGATCACAATGGTGCGGTTGCACAGCGGCAGTTCCACCTGCTTGCCGATCAGGTGCTTGAAGCGCTCATCATCCGGGTGCACCGCCACCGCGGTGTCGCCGAGCAGCGTTTCCGGGCGCGTGGTGGCGATGGTGATGTAGGGCTTGCCGTCGCTGGTCACTGCGCCGTCCAGCAGGGGATAGCGGAAGTACCAGAAATGGCCGTGCTCTTCCTCCGATACCACTTCCAGGTCGGAAATCGCGGTGTGCAGCTTGCAGTCCCAGTTCACCAGGCGGTTGCCGCGGTAGATCAGACCTTCGTCGTACAGACGCACGAACACTTCCTCGACTGCCTTCGACAGGCCGGGATCCATGGTGAAGCGTTCGCGCGTCCAGTCGATGGAAGAGCCGAGGCGGCGCAGCTGACGGGTGATGGTGCTGCCCGATTCCTGCTTCCATTCCCAGACTTTGTCGATGAATTGGTCGCGGCCGAGTTCGGCGCGGCTTTGCCCCTGCGCCTGCAGCTGGCGTTCCACCACCATCTGGGTGGCGATGCCGGCGTGGTCGGTGCCCGCCTGCCACAGCGTGGGGCTGCCCTGCATGCGGTGGTAGCGGATCAGCGCATCCATGATGGCGTTGTTGAAGCCGTGGCCCATGTGCAGGCTGCCGGTGACGTTCGGCGGCGGAATCATGATGCAGTAGGGCGTGCCTTCGCCCTGTGGGGTGAAGTAGCCGCGGGATTCCCACTGGCGATACAGCGCGCTTTCGATGGCGTGGGGGTCGTAGGTCTTGTCCATGGTGTCGGGTCGGTATTGAGCGTGGGCGGCGAAAGGCGGAGATTATAGCGGGTGGGCGGCACAGGCGCACTTATTGCCGGGTTTGCTGCTGCCAAAGCCGGGCGGTTGGGGCATCATGACGCTTTTGCGGAAGAAGGTTCGGATGACGACGGCACTGTATTTCAAACCGACGTGGGAACGGCTGCGGGAGCAGGTGGAGGCGGTGGCGCCCGCCCTGCGGGTGGGGCTGTATGACGAGGACGGCGGCATTACGCTGGATGGCCGCGCGGTGACGTTGGCGGAACTGGCGCCCGCGTATTGCTGGATTCACAGCGAGCTGTTCTTTTCATCGCGCCTGGATGATTACTTTCGGCTGATGCTCGACTGTCCCACCCTGCGCTGGTTGCATACGGTCAACACCGGACTCGATAAATTGCCCTATCTGGAGCTGGTCGAGCGTGGCGTCATGGTGACGAACAACCATGCCCAGGCCATCGCGATCGCCGAGTTCGTGTTCGGGCAGGTGCTGGCGCATTGGCAGGACGTGGCCGGCTATCGCGCCATGCAGCGGGAGGCACAGTGGCGCCATCGTGGCTTTCGCGAGATCAGCGGCAGCCGCTGGCTGATCGTGGGCTTCGGCGCCATCGGGCGCGAACTGGCGCTGCGGCTCAAGGCCTTCGGCGCCGAGGTGAACGTGGTGCGGCGGCGCCGCGAGGGAGCCGACTGCGTCGACACGCTGTTCACGCCGGAGGCGCTGCACCAGGCGCTGCCGCTGGCGGACGTGGTGGTGCTGGCCTGCGCCTCCAATGCCTCCACCCGCAACCTGGTGGACGCCGCCTTTCTCGACGCCATGCGTGACAACAGCACGCTGGTGAACATCGCCCGCGGCGATCTGGTGGTGGAAGACGACCTACGCGCCGCACTGGATGCCGGCCGCCCGGGCTTTGCCGTGCTCGACGTGTTCAACCAGGAACCGCCCGCGCCCGCAAGCTGGGTGTGGCAGCACCCGCGCGTGTCGCTTACGCCGCACACGTCCAACGCCGGCAGCGGCATGCGCCGCCGTGCCGAAGCCCTCTATTTCGAAAACCTGCGCCGGATCCAGGCCGGGGAACCGCTGGTGAACCTGGTCAGCCGCCGCGACATTGTCTGATAGATAGTCTGATAGATAGATTGTGTGACAGGAATCCAAGATGTCTCCTCAAGAACAGTACCGTTACGAATTGCACACGCTCACCGTGCTTGGCACGCCGATGGAAACCCTGCTGTTCCGACCCGAAGGCCCCGGCCCGTTTCCGGGCCTGTTGCAATGCCAGCACATTCCCATGGGACACGCGGGCCTCGAGCACGACACGTTCACGCTGACCACGGCGCGGCGGCTGAGCGACGCCGGCTTCGTGGTGGTGGTGCCGTTCCTGTTCCACTGGTGGCCCAAGGACGATCCGCTGGAACGCAAGCGTGAAGGCAGCCGCGACGATTGGATGCTGGAGGATCTGCGCAGCGCGCTTGCCCTGCTGCGCGACGATGCGCAGGTGGATGCTTCGCGCCTCGGCGTGGTGGGGCACTGCTGGGGTGGGCGCGTGGCCTGGCTGGCGGCTTGTCATTTGACCGAGTTGCGCGTGCTGGCCACCTTCTACGGCG
>DATMFX010000090.1:0-2753 GCA_035555995.1 Hyphomicrobiales bacterium
CATCACACACTCCGGAAACACGGCTGCCACACACACTCACCGGCACCCCAAAACTCAACGCCGAATTACGCGCATACTGCAACAACCCCAACAACCGCGCCTGCGCCTGATCCGCCTGGCTACGCTGCACCCATCCCTGCAAGCCCGGCGCGCCACTGACGAGCAACACCCCCACCAGCACCAGGCAAACCAACAGTTCCAATAAAGTGAAAGCGCTCTGCTTAAAGAGCGGGAATCGGTAGAAAGGGGTCCAAGAACAGGAATGTTTTGAAGAGAAAGATCGACAAAACCGCACAAACAACATGGCAGCAGCTCCCTACGGCAGCATCCTCACTACCTGTAGTTAAGCCGTTATCACGACCCCTTGCTCAAAAAATTAGAATTGAACTTTCACGCGGAACACTAGTGGCTGACGCAAAGCCGCTGTCGTCCCTCACCGCCGTAATTCCCGCGGCATCGAAAACACCATGCTTTCCTCCACGCCAAGCATCTCCCCCGGCACCCGCCCCCCCAACTCCATCAACCGCTCGATCACCTCCTGCACCAACACCTCCGGCGCCGAAGCCCCCGCCGTCACCCCCACGCTGCTCTGCCCCTGCAACCACTGCGGCTGAATTTCCTCCGCCCGATCGATCAGGTAGGCCGCGCAATTACTGCGTTCGGCCAACTCCCGCAGCCGGTTCGAATTGGAACTGTTGGGCGAACCCACCACCAGCACCAGCGTATTTTCCAACGCCAGTTGCTTCACCGCATCCTGCCGGTTCTGGGTGGCATAGCAGATGTCCTTCTTGCGCGGCCCGCGGATCAGCGGAAAACGCACCGCCAGCGCATCGATGATGCGCGATGTATCGTCCATCGACAGCGTGGTCTGCGTCACGTAGGCCAGGCGCGTCGGATTGCGCACTTCGAGATTGGCGACGTCCTCTTCGCTTTCCACCAGATAGATACGCCCACCGTGGCGAGTGTCGTACTGCCCCATGGTGCCCTCGACTTCCGGGTGGAAGGCATGGCCGATCAGCACGCATTCATGACCGGTCAGGCTGTAATGCCGTACTTCCATGTGCACCTTGGTGACCAGCGGACAGGTGGCATCGAACACCTTGAGACCCAACGCGTCGGCCTCTTCCTTGACCTCGCGCGAAACGCCGTGCGCGCTGAACACCACGATCGGCATCGGATGCACGCCGTCGTCGCGCGGCACGTCCGCCAGTTCGTCGACGAACACCGCGCCGCGCCGGCGCAGGTTTTCCACCACGCATTTGTTGTGCACCACTTCATGGCGCACGTAGATCGGCGCGCCATAGAGATCAATGGCACGATTGACGATGTCGATGGCGCGATCCACCCCGGCGCAGAAGCCGCGTGGATTGGCCAGGTTGATGGCAAAGCCGTCCTGAACGGCGGAAACTGCCGACAGCATACGCTTACCTCTCATTCCACGGCATGAAGCCTTACCCGAAAACGCAAGGCGCGACCCGCCAGCGGATGATTGAAATCGACCGTTACGTAGCGGGCGTCGAAATCCCGCACCACACCGGTCTGCGAATAATCGCCCTTGCCGTCGAAGCTCAGCATGAGCCCCTTGCTCAGCTCCATATCCGGCGGAAAGCGGTACAGCGGGAAACGCTGCACGTTGTCTTCGTTCGGCATGCCGAACGCCTGTTCCGGCGCCAGCACCACGTCGAGGCCCTCGCCCGCGCACATGCCGTGCATGGCCGCTTCGAAACCGGGCAGCAGGCTGCCGTCGCCGATCACGCAATTCAGCGGCGCGTCCTGCAGGTTGTTTTCGATATCCTCGCCGCTTTCCAGGCTGAGCGCAAAATTCAGGCTCACGCGGCGCCCCGGCCCCACGCGCGAGGTGTCGGGCGCGATCGCGGCTTGCGTGGCATCGCGCACTACGGATTCCTGCGCAGGATTCAGTTGTTTCAGCGGAATGCGCTGCTCATTCATGTTGCGACTGCCCTTGCTGATTGCAGAACACGTCCAGCGCCAACAGCACCGCGCCCACGCTGATCGCGGCGTCGGCAAGGTTGAAGGTGGCAAAACGCCAGTCGTGCGCGTAAATACTGATGAAGTCGATGACGTGGCCAAGCACCACACGGTCGACCAGATTGCCCACGGCACCGCCAAGCACCAGCGCCACCGCCAGCCGCAGAAAACTCTGGCGCGACGGCAACCGGTGCAGCCACACCAGCAGGAACGCGCTTACCCCCAACGAAATCCCCGACAGTATCCAGCGCTGCCAGCCATCGGCCGTGTGGAGAAAGCTGAACGCGGCACCGCGATTATACGCCAGCAACAGGTCGAAACCCGGCAGCACGGCGTGCGGTTCGGCGTAGGTCAGGTAGGTATCCGCCAACCATTTGCTGGCCTGATCGCCAATCACCAGCAACGCCGCCAGGAACAGCAGGACCCGGGTGCTCAGCGGCCGTACGTAACGGTCGAGGCGTCCGCCGTCCGCGTTCATGCCCGCTCCCCTTTCGCAGGGAACTCGCCATTCGGTGCGGGCTCATTTTTCGATGCAGAGCTATCCTGCAAAGTATGTGCGCCCGTCAAGGAATGCGCCGCAAAATAGGCACGCGTGTCGCAAAGATCGTTTGCCATCGCGCGCTGCAAATCGTCCAGGGTCTCGAATTTGGCTTCGTCGCGCAGTTTGTGCAGGAAATTCACCCGCAGGCGTTTGCCGTAGATGTCCGCGCCGAAATCCAGCAGATGCACTTCCAGCACCGGCATCTGGTCATTGCTCACCGTGG
>DATMFX010000091.1:0-5567 GCA_035555995.1 Hyphomicrobiales bacterium
GCCGCGCCTACACCGGCGGCATGGCCTACTATGCCAAGTCGGTTGCCCATGACGACATCTTCGCCTCCGATCTATGGAGCGGCACGCAAAGCGAAGCGCGCGGCGTCATCAAGCACGACGCGCAGCACACCGCCGAAGGCGCCACGCTCTATACCTCCAGCCATGAAAGTGCCGCCTACCTGATTTCCGCCACCGGCGAGGAACTGCACCGTTGGCAGCGCCACTTCAGCGAGGTGTGGGACGAGACCGCCGCCGTCAAGCACCCCCAACCCGACGATTTCGTCTATATGCGCCGGGCCAAGCTCGACGGCAATGGCGATCTGCTGGCGCTGTTTGAGGGCGCGGGCGACACCCCGTATGGTTACGGCCTGGTGAAGCTCGACAAGGATTCCAACGTCATCTGGCGCTACCTGGAGCATACCCACCATGATTTCGACATCGCGCCGGACGGCAACATCTACGTGCTGACGCACGAGATCATCGATGAGCCGGAACCGCGCCTCGATCATCTGGCTACGCCGCGCATCGAGGATTTCCTGGCAATTCTTTCTCCTGATGGTAAAGAGCTGCACAAGATTCCGCTGTTGAGCGCCGTGGATTATTCCGACTATCGACGCCTGTTCTACACCGTATCCTCCTGGTCGCTTGGCGATCCCCTGCACACCAACAGCGTGCACGTGATCACCGAGCAGGAAGCCGCGCACTTTCCCCACGGCGAGGCCGGCCAGGTGCTGATCTCGTTTCGCGAGCTGAACGCGGTGGGCGTGCTGGACGCCGATAAGGAACGCTTGGTCTGGGCCACCAAGGGTCCCTGGCTGGGCCAGCACGACCCGCACATTCTCGACAACGGCAACCTGTTGTTGTTCGACAACAATGGCGATTTCACCCCGGAACAGGGCGATTCCCGCGTGCTCGAGTTCGATCCCGACACCCTGGAACTGCAGTGGCAGTACACAGGCAGCGCCGACGAACCGCTGCACAGCGTGATCCGCTCGGAAGTGCAGCGCCTACCGAACGGCAACACGCTGATCACCGAATCCAGCCAGGGCCGCATCCTGGAAGTGGCGCCCGACCACAGCATCGTGTGGGAATTCGTCAATCCCGTGCGCGGCGGGCCGGACGGCCGCCTGATCCCCATCGTCTGCAATGCCCAGCGGGTGGATCCGTACACCGTTTCCCTGCTGACCGGCACGCCCACGCCGAGCTGACGTCTATCAGGCTCTTTTCGAGCGCAGCAGCTCTCCCTCTCTCGCGACTGCTGCGCCAGCACTATCAATCGGAGGCTTTCCAATGAAAAAAAGTGCCATGAAGATTCCCACTTCCCCGCTGAAGGCATTCACCGTGCTGTTCTGCTGCCAGGCGCTGCTGACCCTGCCCACCGTGGCGCAGGCCTACATCGGCCCCGGCGCCGGGCTCAGCCTGCTTGGCGCCTTGTGGGCGCTGCTGGTGGCCATGGGCGCCGCGCTCGTGTTCGTGTGCGCCTGGCCGATCCGGCGGTTGATGCGTCGGCTGCGCGCGGACAAGGCCACGGAAGACCCCGCACTCGTCGACGGCGATGCCGACATGGCCCCCTTCGATGCTGAATCTCCCCCGGCAGTCCAGCGCACGGAGCACACGGAACCGCGCCAATGACGGCCACCGATCTGCTCCTGCTGCCGGCGCCGCTGCTGCAATGGCTGGATGAGCGGCTGATGCGCCTGTTGCCGGCACCTTGGGCCGTGGGGCTGTGGGCAGTGCTTGCCGCCATCGTATGCATGGAACTCTACCGTGCGCTTTCGCCGCAGCAGCGCATCGGCCAGATCAAGCAGCAGGTGCAGGGCGTGCAGCAACAACTGGCGCATTACGACGGCGAATTCGACGGCGCCTGGCCGCTGTTGTCGCGCATGCTCACCCTGGCCTTCACCCGCGTGGCGCTGGTGCTGCCGGCCACTTTGCTGTCGGCCTATCCCGTGATCGTGCTGCTGCTGTGGCTGCACGCCACCCACAGCGAGGGGTGGGAATACATCTTCCTGCCGGTGCTGTGCCTGGTGGCGCTGGCCTGCAAATTCATCCGCAAAATAGATTGAAACGAGGACCACGATGGATGCCAAGGTAACGGCAAAACCGCCACTGTCCGTTCCCTATTGGACGGACCTGCTGAGCACCCTGCAGGCACGCCACCCCAGCCTGTGGATTGCGCTGGGCAATCTGGAAAGCCGTTTTTTGGCCGAACGATTGGCAAATATCAGGATCGAAAAACCGATCTACATCGCCGGACTGGCGCGCTCCGGCAGCACCATCCTGCTGGAGCTGCTGAGCCGCCATCCGCATCTGGCCAGCCACCGCTACCGGGATTTTCCTCCCGTGTTCACGCCCTGGAGCTGGAACTGGTTCGTGGACCGTGCCGGCAACGCACAGCAAACGCCGGTGGAACGGGCGCATGGCGACGGCATCGCGGTAACGCCGCAAAGCCCGGAAGCGTTCGAGGAAGTGCTGTGGATGGCGTTCTTCCCGCATCTGCACGACCCCGCGGTGAACGCGGCGCTCGACGCGCAAACCAGCAACCCGGCGTTCGAACGCTTCTATGACGAACATCTGCGCAAGCTGCTGTTGTTGCGCGGGGCGCGCCGCTATCTGTCCAAGGCCAACTACAACGTCACCCGCCTGCCGTATCTGCTCAAGCTGTTTCCGGATGCGCGCTTCATCCTGCCGGTGCGCGATCCGCTGTGGCACATCGCCTCCCTGATGCGCCAGCACGCCTACTTTTGCCGCGAGCACACGCGGGACACCCGCCTGCTGCGCCACATGAACCACAGCGGCCATTTCGAATTCGGCCTGGGCCGGCAGCCGATCAATCCCGGCAATCCCGCATTGCTGCAAACCATACGGGCTTACTGGGCGCGCGGTGAGGAAGTGCAGGGCTGGAGCCTTTACTGGCAGGCCATCCACGGCCATCTGGCCACGCTGCTGGAAACGGACGCGGCACTCAGGCAGGCCTGCTTGGTGGTGGATTTCGATCGCCTCTGCCACGACCCCGCCGGCGAGACCGCCGAGCTCGCAGCCCACTGCGACCTGCCCACCGACGTATTCGACCTGCCGGCCACCGCAAGCACCATGATCCGCGCTCCCTCCTACTACGAACCCACCTTCAGCCAGGCGCAGCGCGACTTCATCACCACTACCACCGGCCCGGTACTGGAACGGCTGGCCGCATTGCGGAGCAGTCAAGAAGAGCGGCGCAGCCAGGGAGAGCGGCGTAAAATGGCCATCCCGTGATAATCTGTGCGGGCACTATCGCCCCCAACGATATCGCCCCCAACGATTCATCAAGGATTCACCAAGGAGAGCCGCGCCGTGATAGCAACAAGAGGAACGACAAGAGAAAGACACGCGACAAAACCCCTGCTGCAAGCCGGCATCGCCGCCGTGCTCGGCCTGTTCGCGTTGCAGGCCCACGGCCATTTTCTGCTTGCCTCGCCCGCCTCCTGGATCGAACAGGATGAGCAGGGCGACCCGCAGAAGATGGCGCCCTGCGGCGGTACCGTCGCGGACGGCGGTACCCGCACCGGCGCGGTCACCGACGTAACCGGCGGCGCCATGTTGCGGCTTGCCATCGACGAAACCGTGTATCACCCCGGCCATTACCGCGTGGCGCTGGCACGGCGCATCAATCTGCTGCCGTCCGACCCGCCCGCGGTATTGAAGCAAACCGAAAACGGCACGCGCTCCGATCACGCGCCGATCGACGCCAATCCGCAACCGCCGGTACTGCTGGACGGCCTGTGGCAGAACCAGCAGCGGCGCACCGGCCCGCTGGAAACCGAAATACGCATTCCCAACATCGACTGCGAAGGCTGCTTTTTGCAGGTCATCCAGTTCATGGAAAACCACCCCGGCGTGCGCGAAGGCGGTTATTCCTACCATCACTGCGCGGTGCTGAATATCACCGCGGATGCCAGCCAGCCGCTCGAGGAAGGCTGGTAAACACCACGCAAATGCGCGACGCTGCCCGGAGTGCTGTACCCCTTGCTCCCGGCAGCATCCGCTTGCAACGTTTCCCCGGCAAAATCCGCTCAGGAAGTTGAACGTGAAGTCCGCGCCAGCGCCCGGTCGATGATCGACACCAGCGTGGACAACACCAATGCCCAGGCGCACCAAGGCACCAATACCCGCAGAAAATCCCCCACGGCGGCAGACGCCGGCATCGCAAATGCCAAGAGCAGCGGCGGCACGAAATAGAAAATACCGTTGTAGCGGCCGATACTGCTCATGCGCAGCTGTTTCTGCCGATGCAGAAAACGCGAATCCAGTACGTATTGCGCAAAGGCCAATACCACCAGCGGCGGCAATAGCGGTGTGAGGAAGCCCGCGTAGGCGGCGCCGGCCAGCGCCGCGCTCACGAACAGGCAGTCGGTGGTGTGATCGAACAACTGCCCCGCGGGCGATGCCGTGCCCCGCGCACGAGCCACGCGGCCATCGAGCAGGTCGGTGGTTATCGCTACGGCCATCACCAGCAGCGGCAACCAGGCCGGCACCGCTTGCGGCCTGGCAAAGCAGTAGGCCACCGGCAGCACCAGCAACAGGCGTAATCCCGTCAAGCAGTGGGCAAGCATCAGGCGGTTCCGCGTGCCCCGAACAGTTCACGCTGCGCGCGGCGCAGGAACAAGAGCCCGATCAGCGCATTGAACAGAATGAAGAAATTGTGCTGCACGAAACCGAATGCGGCCATCTGGCCTTCGTTGTCCGGAAACAGCACCACCCACAGCGTGATCGCTGCCGCGCGCATCGGCGTGGGCACCGCGGCGGCAAAGAAGATCACCGGCAACAATCCCAGCAGTTCCAGAAACGAGGCCTCCACGCCAAACAGATGCAGCGCGGTGGAATAGACGAACACCGCCATCAACAGTGCCGGCGAACGCAGCAACAGGAACAACAGGTAATGCTTCAGCCGCGCATGGCGGAACGCATGCAACAAACGCCGCTCGCGCAGGCCGCTGCGCGGCAGCAGCACGCCGCGAAAATACAGCAGCCACAAGGCCAGGAATACCGCCGCGCCAAGCGCGATGTATGGAATCAAGGAGAACACCGGTGGTAGCGCGCTGCTGGTGAAGAAATAGCCGAGCGTGGCCCAGAACAGCAGATAGAACGGCTCGCAGAACATCATGAACAGCATCACCGAACCTGTTTCCCAGCCGGGCACGCCATCGCGCCGGTTCAGGTACCAGGCCATGGCGCCCTTGCCCACCTGTTCATTGAAAAGGGAAATGACGTAGGCACTGCCACGGATCGGCAGCAGATCGCGATAGCGCACCGGCCCGATGAACCACACCAGCGCGCGGCTGACCACCAGCGTATCGATCAGGAAATAGAACGCCGAGTACAGCACCATCAACAGCAGCCAGGGCAGCCATTGCACGTTGGCGAACACCGTACCCATATACGTGCCAAGGTCCAGTCCCTCGCGTGCCGCGGCACCGTCGAGGCGCAAATAAAGATAAGCGAAGCAGGCCAGCGCAATCAGCGCGAACACGATGCGGCTGGCTTTGCCGGGCTTGCGCGGCGCGGGGGTGGTGCCGGTGTTGTTGTCG
>DATMFX010000092.1:0-9127 GCA_035555995.1 Hyphomicrobiales bacterium
TTGGTGTTTACCGGTAGCGAACCGCCCGGCGCGATGTTGCCACCGCTGACGAACGCACCGCCTTCGCCCTTGCGGCAAAAGCCCATGTCCTCCAGGAACAGGACGGTGTTGATGGTAAAGGCGTCGTAGAGTTCCACCACGTCGATGTCGGCGGGCGTCACGCCCGCCATGGCAAACGCTTCCGGCGCGCTTTGCGCCGCCGCGGTCACGGTCAGGTCCGGCATTTCGGAAATGACGTTGTGCGTGGTGCGCGAGCTGACGCCGAGCATGTACACCGGCTGGTTGGGAAAATCGCCGGCGCGCTCCGCCCGCACCATGATCATGGCACCGCCGCCGTCGCTCACCAGGCAGCAGTCGCGCACGCCGAAGGGATCGACCACGCGCCGCGCCGCCAGCACTTCAGCCACGGTCAAGGGTTCGCGGTATTCGGCGGCCGGATTGAGCATGGCCCACTGCCGCGCCGCCACCGCCACTTCGGCCAGCTGCTCGGCGGTGGTGCCGTATTGATACATGTGCCGCGCCGCCGCCAGGGCATAGGCCTGGATGGGATAGCGCGGCTGGTACACCGATTCGATGGTCCTGCCGTGCGCGGGCACGGTGAAACCGCCGCTGCGGCTGTTGCTGCCGTAGCAGATCAGGGCCACGTTGCAGAGGCCGTGGCTGAGCGCCAGGCTGGCCGACAACAGCGAATTGACGAACACCGAGCCGCCGAGATTGGAACCGTCCATGAAATCCGGCTTGATGCCAAAATATTCCGCCACCACCAGCGGTGTCAGTTGATCGACGAAATTGGAAGCGAAGATGCCATCGACGTCATGGATGCCAAGACCGGCGTCGGCAAGCGCGTGGTACACCGCCTCGCCCATGATCTCCATGTGCGAACGGCCGCCGAGATCGCCGAAGCGGCTCAGGCCCACGCCCACCACCGCGGTGCTGCCGCGCAGTGCCTTTCGCGCGGGGGAGACTGTTACCGGGGATGCTTTTGCCGGGGAGACTTTCACCATTCCCTGTTCCCCTGCTCCACCGCATAGAACACCACCGCGGGTTCACCGTCGATTTCGCCCACGTGGGCGCTCACCACCATGCCGATGCGCACTTTATCGGGCGCCATGCCAAGCACGCGGCCCATCATGCGCGGGCCTTCCTCGAGCGTGATCAGGGCCACGTTGTAGTCGCCGCCCTTTTCCGCCTTGCGGCGCACCACGGACGTGGAATACACCTCGCCCTTTCCCGTGGGTTCGACCCAACGGAAAACGGCGCTGCCGCAGTGATTGCACATGACGCGGGGATAAAAAATATGGTTGCCGCAATCCTTGCATTGCTGGATGAGGAACTGGCCTCGGGTCAGGGCGTCCTGGTACATCTGTACCGGCCCCGGACCACTGAAATCGGGGGAATTGCTGCTCACGGGGTATCTCTTGTTGTTATGGTCGTGCCCCAGGGCCCGTCATGGCTACTGCGCACGCCCCGCATTATATTCGTTTAGCGGCCATCTACGGAACGCGCCGCGTCGCTTTCAAGCCTGCCCGCGCACGCGGCGAACCGCTTTCCACTAAAAACCGGTGGAAAGCGGCTTGCGCACGGTACGAAGGCGAGCCGTGTCAGACTTCCGCGTAAGGGAGCATGCGACCGGCGATGATCACCAGCACCCAAAGCACGATGGACACCAGGGCGATCACCTTGGCACGCAGCGGCGCATCCTGGCCGTCGGCCAGTTGGCTCAGCTCCTTGTGCTCGCCAAACCAGAACCATAGCGCGTTGATACCCGCTATGACGATCAGCGCCATCTTCCACTGGAACGCAAAGTTAGGAAAGTAGCGGAATGGATCCGCACACAGAAAAGCGATGCCGGTGAGCAGGTTGACGGCAAAGCCGGCAATCGCAATGGGGATGAACTTCATCGACTCTTTCATGTTGATGAACTTCGCCAGGCCCATCACCCGGAAATCCACCACGATCAATGCACCGAACATCACCGTCAGACCGATGAAGTGCAGGGTTTCCGACATCGGAAACAGCCAGTAGATTTCCACCATCTTGTTGTGCAACCAGGTGGATTCGAGCCAGGTGGCCAAAGGTTCCCAATTCATAGCATCCTCCCCTTCACGCCAGGTACGCCATGAGGCGCCCGGCAACCACACCAATGGTCCAGCAGGCGATGCTTATCCCCGCCAGCAGCTTCTGTGTTATCAGCGGCTTATTCTCGCGCACGCTGTTCATCACGAACTTCATGAACACGCCGCCGATCACGATCGCCAGAATCTTGATCTGGAACACGCCCTGGAAGAAGTACATGCTCGCGGAGCCGGCAAACAGGATGAGCCCCGAGATCAGGTTGATGAGAAACCCGACCCAGCCCACGATGAACAGCTTGTCGAACGACAGAATGGAAATGTTTTTGGCATAGCCGAGCACGCGCAGATTGAGCGCCACCGCCACCCCCATCACCGTCGCCATGCCCACCGCATGGCTCGACAGGACGATCGGATAACCCCATAGCGATTCACGTATGAACACACCGACAGGTCCGTTTTCATACCACAGCAGAAAACCCATAGTCTGATCTCACATTGTTGGTAATACGCTGAAACGAAGGCCCGCCATGGCAGACCCGCGGTGCCCGCGATGCATCCGGTAGGGCGGCATCGACGGGAACTCGGCTCGAGGGAACGTGCAGCGTACGCGCAGGGATTGTCGTCGGAACAGAAACTAGAGTTGATGAGTGATTGGTTGATCAATATCAATCAAGCGGTAGATGTGCCGAATACGCTCCGGTCGAGTTGTTATGCGTCCCCTGAAAAGCAGGGCTAAAGTAAACCAGCCTTGCGCATGGAATCAACAGGGGAATAGTGCACACACCGTGATTTTCAGCACCAAGCGCGCGATTCGCTGCCAGCCCGGCCAAATGATCTCAGTAGCGCGGGTCGTACATTGCCGCGTGCAGCCGCTCAGCGAAATCGGCGGGAAGCGGCGCGCGGGTCAGCCCGGCTTCCTGTCCCGCCTGCGCCACCGCCACGGCGATGTTCTGCGACACCTGGCGTATTTCCTTGAGCGGCGGATACAGCGAGCCGTGCTCGAGTTGATAATCCGACACCGTCTCGGCCAGCGCCTTTGCCGCCACGATCAACAGATCCTCGGTGATGCGGGCAAGGCCGCCCTGCAGCGCGCCAAGACCCAGGCCGGGGAAAACGTAAGCGTTGTTGCCCTGTCCCGGTACCTTGATCTTGCCGTCGATGTTCACCACGCCGAAGGGGCTGCCGCTGGCGAAGATCGCCCGGCCCCCGGTGGCCACGTAGGCGTTTTCCGCGGTGCATTCAGCCTTGGTGGTGGGATTGGACAAGGCGAAGATGATCGGCTGTTCATGCAGTCGGCCCATCAGCTCCAGCAGTTCCTGGCCAAAGGTGCCGCCGCGTCCGGTGGCGCCGATCAGCACGTGCGGCTTGATCGTGGCCACGGCTTCCTCGAGGCTCATCGGCGGCAGCGCCGCGGCAAAGGGCGCGGCGTGGCCGGTGATGCGGGGACGATCGCGCGTGACCAGTCCCTTGCTGTCGGTGACGTAGCAGCGGCCGCAGGCTTCTTCCTCGCTCAGGCCTTCCTGCTGCAATGCCAGCGCCAGCAGCCCGGCGATGCCGGTGGCGGCCGAACCGGCACCGGCGAACAGAAAGCGCATTTCACTGAGCGGCGTATTGGTAATGCGGGTGGCGGCGTAAAGCCCGGCCAGCGCCACCGCGGCGGTGCCCTGGATGTCGTCGTTGAAGCACAGCAGGCGATCGCGATACTTGCGCAGCAGCGACACCGCATTGACGGTGGCGAAATCCTCGAACTGCAGCAGCGCGGCGGGGAAGTTCTCCTGCACCGCCACGATGAATTCCTCGATGAACGCCTCGTACGTTTCGCCGCGCACGCGCGGCTCGCGCCGGCCCTGATAGAACGGGTCGTGACGAAAATCCTCGTTGTCGGTACCCACATCCAGCGTGATCGGCATGCAATGCGCGGGATCGATGCCGGCGCAGGCGCTGTAGAGCGCGAGCTTGCCGATGGGAATGCCCATGCCGCTCACGCCGAGATCGCCGAGGCCCAGGATGCGTTCGCCGTCGGTGACCACGATCAGGCGCACGTCGGTGTCGGTCCAGTTTTTCATCAGTTCACTGATGCGGCCGCGATGCTCGAAGGAAACGTAGAAGCCCTGCGTTTCGCGGAACTGGTACGCGTATTCCTGACAGGCCTGCCCCACGGTGGGGGTGTAGACGATCGGCATCAGCTCTTCGATATGATCGATGAGCAGGCGGAAGTACAACTGCTCGTTGCGCTTTTGCAACGCCGCCATGAAACGATACTTGTCGATGTCCTGGGGTTTGTTGCGAATGCTGTCCAGCGCCCAGCCCACCTGTTGCTCGATGGTGCTGACGTTGGGCGGAAGCAGTCCATGTAAACCGTACGTTTCACGCTCTTCCAGCGTGAACGCCGTCCCCTTGTTGAGTCGGGGATTGTTGATGAGGTCGAAAGCCTTGCGAGACATGAAAGTAAGACACAGAGAGTGAAGGGCGGCAAGGGTAGCCACTGGCCGGGTCACTGTAAAGGGCTGCACTCATTGGAAGTGGAACGAACGCTTGCGCTTTACCGGCGCAAGCCCCTCAGGGGCGCACCATCTCGAGGTAGCCGCGCCCCACCAACATGCCTGAATCGGCTGCATATACCGCCACCGCACCTTCCCAATAAGGCAAACTGAGCCCCATCCATTGCGCGTCGAACAGCGCGCTCACGCGTAAGCGCCGGCCGGCGTAGTCGAGTTCCCACGCGGTGACGTAATCCACGCCCGCCGGGCTGCGCCAGCGCCGCAGCGGACGCAGCGCGATGTCGGCCGGGGCGATAGCGGTTTGCCGGCCCGCGGCATCGGTCCAGTTGCCGGCGCTGTTGGCGTCCGCCGCGCCCTGGCTGTCCAGCAGCTCGTAGTACATCAGTTCCTCGCCGCTATCGAACTGCAGGGAAAGCCAGTTCCAGCCGCTTTGCTCCGCCGTGAGCGCGCTGGTGCTCCATTCGCGGTCGAGCCAGCTGAGTCCCGCTACCTGATAACGATTCCCATTCATATTCACGCTGCCCGTGGTATCGAGCCGGGTGAGGCTGTAGTAGTACGACGCGTTGCCCGGCTCCGCACTTTTTTGGCTCAGGCCATCGCGACCCTGCAATACGGGCGGCTTGAGTGCGCGCAGGTCAAGCTGCACGCCCAGCCCGGTGGCGGCATCGTGCGCCTCGACTTGCCAAGGCGTCTCGTCATCACCGAAGTGCACTTGCCAGTCTTCCAGCCACACGTGGTCGGCATCGGCGCCGGCAAGCCCGGGATTTTCCCGCGCAAACCGTTCGAGTGCCTGGTGCGTGGCAGTGTCGTTGTCGCTTACCGCCAGATGCGCCATCCACACCCGTTCGCTGTCCCACGCGCTCGGCTGACCTGGCGTGCCGGGCGCACGCAATGCGCCGTTGAAAAACGTCAGCTGGTAGCCGAAGCGACGGCCGTCCGCGGTGGCGAGGTTGCCGGTGAGATACCACCATTCGTTGCGAAAGCCGGGATGCGGACCGTGATCGGCGGGAAAACTGAACGCACGCGGCGCGTCGGCGCGCAGATAGCCTGCCGTATCGTCGCCGCCCAGCACGTCGCCCAGACGCAGCACGGTGTCCTGCTGCGATGGCTCGGTGCAACCGCCAAGCACGGCCAGCAGCAACAGGCTCAGCAATCGTCCACGCGTCCGCCGCACGGTTCTCTCCTGCATCGCGCGATCCTTCATCGTGCCTTCCGTCAGCATGCCTTCCGCCATCGCGCCGGTTTTCATTGCGCCCTCGACGCCAGCGCCGGACTCAGCCGCATCAACCGCAGCGCCGGATACATGCCCGCCAGCAACGCTGCCAGGAGCGCGAGCAACACCGCCTGTCCCAATACGAATAAAGGCACCCGGTGCTGCATGCTCCAGCCGAACGAACGCAGGTTGATCACGTCGATCAGCACCTGCGACATCATCAGCCCGAGCGGCAAGGCCAACAATCCCGCGCCAAGGCCCATTACCAGCGTCTGCGTGAGCATCATGCGCGCCACCTGGCCGCTGTCCATGCCCACTGCGCGCAACAGGGCGTATTCGCGCTGGCGCTGCAACTGCTGGGCGCTCAACGCGCTGAGTACGCCCACGAACGCCACCCCGATGGCCAGGAGCCGCAGCACGTCGGTGATGGCGAAGGTGCGGTCGAAAATCGCCAGCGTTATCGCCTCGATGTCGGCATTGGCAGCCACCCCAAAGTTGCCGTCAGTCGTTTGCGCCAGACGCCTGAGCGCGCCAAGCACCGCGGCGCGATCCGCATCGTCGGTCAATTCCAGGCTGATCTGCCGTGGACCTTGCCCGGGCCACAAGGCCTGGAAGCGGGCAAGCGGCAGCTCCAGTGCGCCGGGCCCGGTGGTGTAGTCGAAATAGACGCCCGCCACCGGCATCCGCGCGTCGCCCGTGGCATCGGTATAGCGCAGCACGTCGCCCACGGCCAAACCATGCAGCCAGGCGAAGGGTTCCGCCAGCAACACGCCCTCGCCGGCAGCGAATGCCGCCAATGCGTTCGCGGGTGCTTGCTTCAGGTAGAGACTGCCAAGCGCATCGGGACGATGGGCAAACGCCTGCACTTCGCCGAATTCGGTGCGCAGCGTATGCCGGTACTGAAAATTCGTGGCGCGCACGCCGGGCAGTTCCAATACCGTCCGTTCCAGTGTTGGCGATATGCCGGCGCCGTCATCAAGACGGGTGAACTGCACCTCGCCACCCAGGGTCTGGTCCAGCCACACTTCGATGGTGTAACGAAAGCTGCCGATCATCACGCCCACGCCCACGGTGACCGACACGGCCACTGCCAGTGCCGCCACCGCCAACCCGCTGCGGCCGATGCTCGACCGCAGATTGCGCAGGCTCAGGCGCAGCGGCTGCGACAGCCAGCGCAGCGTCAAACGTAGCCACAGGGCAAGCGCGCCATCGAGCAGCCAGGGAATGAGCAGGCAGCAGCCGAAGATCAGCAGGTTCAGCGCCGCGAAGCCGGCCACCAGCGACGCCTGCGTGGCAAGCAGCAGGTAGCCGCCCGCAAGCAGCGCCAGCCCCGCGCCCGCCAGTTGCCGCAAACGCCGGTGCGAAAGCTGCCCCGGCGGCAATTGCCGCTGCAGCGACACCGGCGCCACGCGCGCGGCCTGCAGCGCCGGCAACAGCGCGGCAAGCACGGTGATGCCGACGCCAAGCAAGAGGCCACGATTCAGCACCCCAATGTCGAACGCAAATTCGGTGACGCTGCGGGTGAAATAAAGGTCGCTCATGGTGCGGGTGACCAGCCGCAGCAGGAACTGCGCCAACCCCAGGCCGAGTAGGACGCCCACGAGACTTGCCGCCAGCCCAAGCACCGCGCTTTCGCCAAGCACCAGCCGCAGCAAGGTGCGCGGCGCCACGCCAAGCGCGCGCAGCACGCCGAACGTGGGCAAGCGTTCCAATACCGACAGGCTCACCGTGTTGTAGATGAGCAAGGCGGCCACCAGCAGCGCCAGCAGGCTCATGGCGCTGAGATTGGTGCGGAACGCGCGGCTGAATTGCACCAGCGCGGCATCGTCCGTGCCGGCCTCCACCAGCGTGAGCCCGGGCGGCAGCCAGGCGGCGATGCGCTGCGCGGTGGCGGCATCCACGCGCAGGTCGATGCTGTCCATGCCGCTGCGGCCCAGCAGCGTTTGCACCAGCGCGATATCGGCGAACACCAGGCCTTCCACCGCTTGCGCATCGGGACCGTCGAGCACCGCCGCCAGTTCGGCATCCACGCTACGTGGCCCGTTTTGCAGATGCAGCACAGCGCCGGGTTCGAGGCCAAGCGCGCGGGCGGTGTCGCCCTGCAACAGCACCCCGCGCGGCTGCGCCAGTGCCAACAGACCGGCGCGCAACAGCTGCGCCGGTTCCAGCGCAAAACCGGGACGGCGGCGCTGCAACGCGGCTTCGCTCAGCGGGTCGAGACCGATCAGGGTAAGGCGTTGCCCGTCCGCCAGCACCTCGCCGCGCAGGCTGGGCGCGCTGGCGCGCACGCCAAGCTCGCGCCGCAATGCGGCAAATACGGTGTCGTCCACCGCGCCCTGCTGCGCCACGATGCGATGCGTCAGGTTGCCGTCGAGCGCGGCCACCGACAGTTCGAAAGCCCGCGCGGCGCTGCTGTTGGCCAGTTCCACCGCCACCACCATCATCACGCCAAGCGCGATGCCGGCCAGGCTGAGCCAGCTTTGCCAGCGATGCCGCGCGGCATGGCGCCACGCCGCGCGCCACAACAGCCGCTTGCCACTACCAGGCAAAGTCGACGTCGCGCTCATGGATGCCGCCCTGTTCGAGCGTGAGGATGCGATCGGCGGTTCTGGCCACCGCCAGGCTGTGCGTGACCAGCAGCAGCGTGCTGCCCTGCGCCCGCACCTGTGCGTGCAGCAGCGCCAGCATGGCCTGGCCGCTGGCGGCATCGAGGTTGCCGGTGGGTTCGTCGGCAAGCACCAGCGCGGGGTTGTGCGCCAGCGCGCGCAATATCGCCACGCGCTGTTGTTCACCGCCCGACAGCTCGCCGGCAAAATGCCCGGCCCTCTCGCCCAGGCCGCAATCACTCAGCAGCGTTGCAGCACGAGCCATTGCCGCCTGCAGCGAGGCGCCGTTCAATTCCAGCACCAGCGCGATGTTTTCCTGCGCCGTGAGGCTCGGCACCAGGTTGAAGAATTGGTAGATGAAGCCGATGTGGCGGCGCCGAAAATGCGTGCGCGCGGTTTCGTCGAGCGCGGTCAGGCGCGTGCCGGCCACGGTGACTTCGCCTCTCTGCACCGCCTCGATGCCACTGACGAGATTGAGCAGCGTGGTCTTGCCGCCGCCGCTGCGGCCCAACAGCGCCACGCTTTCGCCGCGCCGCAAGGTAAGGGTGAGGTCATGCAATACGCGCTGGCGCGTGCCGCCCTGCACGTAGTCGTGGCTGAGCCCGGCGACGTTGACGAAAGCGGTTTGCGGCTGCGGCGCGACGGCCATGGCGTTCAGTTGAGCTCGAAGGGGCGCGCCACGCCGAAGCCCTGCACGTAGTCCACGTTGAGGTCGATCAGTTCGTGCAGGAT
>DATMFX010000093.1:0-4763 GCA_035555995.1 Hyphomicrobiales bacterium
CCGCACGCGTGCGCCGTCCACGCTGTCGCCCACCTGCACGCGCTTGCCGTTGATCACGGCGATGCGCGTCTGTTCCCGGATCAGCACCGAGCCGAGCGTGTAGGTGGGCGCGGTGGCGAAGAACGAACCGAGCAGGCCGCCGGACGCCGCCGCGGCATTGAAGTCGTACAGCACCGGGCGCGTGGGGTCGGGCAGCGCCTGCGTATCGTCGCTTGCCGCGAGAATCGCGCAGGGCAAGGCGGCAAGCAGCAGCAAGGACAGCATGCGACTAAACACCGATCCACCCCTGCTGCGTGCTGAGCGTGTAGATTTCCAGCGTGATCGTGCCGGTGGGATATTCCCCCACGCGATACTCGATGGAATCCCAGAAAAAACTGTTGTCGAGCTGTTCCAGGCTCTGCAGGTAGCGCAGCGTTTCCAGATATTCGCCCTTGAACACCAGGCGCAGGCCGTGCCTGAACACCTGCACTGCATTGCCGGTGGCATCGCCTTGCGGCGCCTTCACGGACGTGGACGTCAGCGGCACCGACGGCACGTTTTCCACGCTGACCAGTTGCAGCGACGTGTCGCGCTGCAGAATGGTGGTAAGGATCAGCGACATCTGCCGTGGATCGATCAGCTGTCCGTAGAGTTCATTGAGGCGTTGGTCAGCGTCGAGATTGGCGTTCTGCAGCTCGCGCTCGCGATTGAGCGCATACGCGTTCGGATCGTCGCCCAGGCCTGCCTGCAGGTTCTGCTGGCGCGTCTGCTGTTCGGCAATCTGGCTGTTCACGATGGCGATGCGGCGGTTGGCGTCGGCCTGGGCGGCGGACAGCGGCGCCTGCACCAATTGCGTCCACAGCAGAATCATCACGCTGAGCGCGGCGCCAAGCAGCAGGTAGCGTTCTTCCCGCTTGCGTCCGGTCCACCAGGTATCGAACTGCAGCCAGGGTTTCACGGCTTGCGGCTCCCGTCGGTGGACACGGAAAAACGCCACACCGACGGCGTGGCGGTGGTACTGCCCACCAGATCGCTCAGGCGGCCAAGCAGCGACGGTGTGGTTTCCGCGATCTCGAACGCGCGGAAATCCTTGCCTTTGTAGGATGCGCCCTGGCTGAGGTTCTGCAGGTAGAGCGGTACCAGTTCGGCGCGCAGCACTTCGCCTTCCAGTTGCACCGCGTTGCCGCCTTCGGTGATGCGTACTGTTTTCAGGCCAAGCCCGCTGGTGTGGTAGCGCGCAAGATCGGCCAGGTATTCGGAAAAGCCATCGACGTTGTCGTGCTGGCGGCCGTTCATGAACTGCAGCAATGCCTGCTTGCTTTCCAGGCTCTCTTCAAGCGTTTCGATGCGGCGCATCAGGTTTTGATCCTGCACCAGCGCGCCGGCCGCCTCGCTCAATTGCTGGGTGGCAAGCACCGCCTGCTGGCGCTGCTGCTCGATGTCGGCCAGCGCGGCGTTTGCACTGCTGCTGCGCCAGTATTGATAGCCGCCAAGCAGGGCCAGCACGCCGATGACGAGACCGCACAGCTGCACGGCACGCGCCGCGTCGAGCCATTCCTCGCGCTTGCGGAATTCCGGCAGGTAGAGATTGATGAACTGGCGCTGGCTCATGCCGCCACTCCCAGCGGACGCAGGGAGGCACCGATCGCAAGCGCGCAGGAATACTGCAGGGAACCCGGCAGGGAGCCTTCGGCACTGAACTCTCGTTCCAAATTCATCATTTCCACCGACACGCCCATGGCCTCGTTGAGCTGCGTTACCAGCGTCTCCGTCGGGTTGCCGCCCGGCGACAGCACCAGACGGCTGATGCGCGTCTGGCCCATCTGGCTTTCGTAGTAGTCGAGCGTGCGCCGTATTTCCAGCACCAGGCGCTCGCGCACGCTGTCCCATTGCGGCGTGCCCATCATTTCCTTGCTGATGCGGGTGTTGAGATGACGCGTCAGGTACACGTCGCCGTCCCGGCTCAGGTTGATCAGGCCACCGCCCTGGCGCAGGTCGAGCATCGCCAGGCCTTCGCTGTCATCCAGGCAATGGCGCGACAGGTTGAGCAGCGCCAGTTCTGGAATGTCGATGGCTTCCAGTTGCAAGCCGGCGTCCGTCACCAGATCCACCCTCTGCTGTACCCGCTTGCGGTCGGCCGCCACCACGTACAGCATCTGGCGCTGGCCGCGATAGGCCGTGGCGGGCACGGGAAACACCGCCACGGCCACCTGCTCGAGCGGACGATCGATCATGTCCTTGATCTTCCACTTGGCGGCGGAGGCCAGTTCGTCGGCTTCCACCGGCGGCGCTTCGATGAGCAGCAGGTTGTAGTCGTCGCGCGCCAGCATGAAATTGCAGCGCGTCTGTTCCAGGCCTTCGCGCCGCACCACCGTGCCGAGCGTGGCGCCCGCGGCTTGCAGGCTGGTGGCTTCCAGCATCTGGCACAGGCGCAGTTCCAGCCCCGAATAGCCGGGCGCCATGTGGGCAAGCGCCAGCTCGCCGTCCACGAAAGAGACGCCAAGCAGCCCAGGCTTGCCTTTTTGCTTGTTGAATAACCCGAACAAGGTTCCGATACTCCGCCCCCGGCGCCGTAAGGGAGACGTGCGCATTGATGGAAGCGGATTCTAGGGAAGCAGCACTGGACAATGCTTGGGAAAAGTTCCCCAGATTGGCGGCGGTGCAGCGCGCATGCGGCAATTTGCGCTATTTTGCGGGAAGGGAAGCAGTGTGCCGCGCGGCTACGGCGCGGCGTTCTTCAACTACTGTTTACGGATCACTGTGTTCAATATCGTACTTTTCGAACCGGAAATTCCACCCAACACCGGCAACATCATCCGGCTTGCCGCCAACAGCGGTTGCGCGCTGCATCTGATAGAGCCCCTGGGTTTCACGCTGGAGGAACGGTCGCTGCGCCGCGCCGGGCTGGATTACCACGAGTATGCCCGCGTGCGCGTGCATGCCGACTGGCAGGCCTTCATGGCGGCGCTGCAACCGCGGCGCATCTTCGCCTTCAGCACCCATGGCACGGCCACCCACGCGGGGCAACGTTTCGAACCTGGCGACTGTCTGCTGTTCGGGCCGGAAAGCCGGGGATTGCCGCCATCGCTGCGGCAGGGCAAGGAGATTACCGCGGTGCTGCGGTTGCCGATGATGCCGGACAACCGCAGTATCAACCTATCCAACGCCGTGGCGGTGGCGGTATACGAAGCCTGGCGCCAGCAGGGTTTTACCGGCGCCGAGGCGGAAGGGCTTACTTAGTTGAGGACGGGCGGCTGCTGCTCGGGAGCCTGGCTGCCCTGCTGCTCCTGGTTGCGTTTGGCCTGGGCGTACACGGCTTCGAAGTTGATCGGCGCCAGCATCAGCGCGGGGAAGCTGCCTTTCACCACCAGGGCATCGATTGCCTCGCGGCCGTAGGGAAACAGCACCGAAGGACAGGTGATGGTCAGCACCTGTTCCAGGCGTTCGCCTTCCAGGCCCACCACTTCGAATACGCCGGCCTGCTGCACTTCCACCAGAAATACGGTCTTGTCGTCCTGCTTGACGTCGGCGGTCAGGCGCAGCACCACTTCATACGTGCCTTCGTCCACCTTCTTGCTGCGGCTGTTGATGCTGAAGTTGATCTGCGGGGTATAGGCCCGGCGGAAGCATTCCGGCGTGTCGGGCGCTTCGAAGGAGGAATCCTTGACGTAGACGCGCTGAACGCTGAAGCGGACCTGCGGGGCTTCACCGTTACCTGCGGCAGCGGCTTGTGGTTGCTGGTTGTCGTTCTCTGCCATGTCTCACCTGTGACTTGTGTCGGTTGTTTGTTTGTAGCGTAAACCCGGGCGTTTCAGCGCACGACTTCAGCTTCAGCGCACTACTTTAGCTTCAGCAGCTTCAGCGCACTACGGGCAGGCTCTGCGTGTACCACTCCGTCATGCCGCCCGCCATCTTGCTCACGTGGGCGAAGCCGCGCGCCTGCAGGAGTTTTACTGCATCCGTCGACTGGTGCCCAACCTGGCACACCACGATGATGGGTTGGTCCTTGTTCTTGTCGAGCTCCACCGCGCGCGCGTCCAGCTTGGCCAACGGAATGTTGACGGCGCCAACGATGTGCCCCTTTTCGAAATCCTTGTGTTCGCGCACGTCGAGCACGAAGCCATTGGCGCGGTTGATCAGCAGGGTGGCCTGCTGTGGGCTGACGCTCTTGCCCGACTTGGCGTTGACGTAAAACAGCAACGCGGCGAACAAGGCCAGCCAGAGGCCGGACAATACCCAGTGGTCTACGAGGAAATTCAGAAAACGATCCATGCGGAAACTATTGCGTGTGCCTGTGCTTATTGCTTATGCGTGTGCATATACGGTTTGGCGTGTGGATTGCCCCTGGCCGCACGCGGCTTGCGGGGAGCGCGGGAGTATACACAACCTCGCCGGGATAAGGCAGGGGCCATGCGCCGCCCCGATGGCCCAATTTGGGGCGTCAAGGCTGGATTGTTGCCCCCGCCTCTCTTTAGAATCCGGCCACGCATCGCATCCACGCAACCAGGCAGCAGCAAGCACTCCATGACTACCACGCAAGGCCCCAGTGTTCTTTTGATCCTGGACGGCTGGGGCCACCGCGCCGACGCCGACCACAACGCCATCGCCATCGCCAACACCCCGGTATGGGACAGCCTGATGACGCACGCCGCGCACACGCTGATCCATACCTCCGGCCTGCAGGTGGGCCTGCCCGAGGGGCAAATGGGCAATTCCGAGGTGGGCCACATGAACCTTGGCGCCGGGCGGGTGGTGTACCAGAGCCTCACGCGCATCAACAAATC
>DATMFX010000094.1:0-5876 GCA_035555995.1 Hyphomicrobiales bacterium
CCACCCGGCCATCCAGGCCCGTTACCCCGAAGGTGCGCCGCGAGGACATGGTGTAGGACCATTCCTCATCGATGAGACGGATGGCGCTGCCCACCGGCTCCTCCGAGGCAAGTAGGGTTTCCACCTTGTCCATCTGCGGCTGCAGTTCGGTCACCACCACATCCTTGCCGGCCTGCGCCGCGGCCTGCTGCAGTTCGGCAAAGCTCTGGCGGGCTTCGCCGATCTGGTTGTTCATCAGGCTGAGCACCACGCGCTTGCGCAGCGCATCCACGTAGAGGTCCGGCGGCAGGAAGCTGTCGGGATAGACGGCATCAGGGGAGGCCGCCTGTTCCTCGGCGCTCGGCTGCACCGCCGGGCTGCGCCCGGTGGCAACGCGGCTGGCAAGCAGCGCCTCGGGCACGCGTTCGGTTTCCATGTACACGCTCACCAACTGATCGTTCAGCAGCGCCAGCTCGAACAGGCGCATGGCCTTGCGGCCCAGCAGCGAGTCGATGCGGCGTTCGGCGCCGCGGAAGTCCTTCTCCGCCAGCTCGTCCGCCAGCTTCGCCAGGTCCTCGCGCATGTCGGCGGTAATACCGGGCGGGTAGGCACCGCGCTGCAATACCTGCAGTTCCAGGTTCTCGAAGGCCACCGGTTCGCCGCCCGCGGTGGCGGGATTGAAGCTGGCCTGCTTCACCGCGTTTTCCACCAGACGCCGCACGCCGGGGTCGTGGAAACCGTCGAGCACTTTGACGCGGCCGACCTTGCCCGCGGCATCGACGGTAACGAGCACGTCCACCAGGGCTTCGCGGCGCTGCCCGGCGCCCGGCGCGTCCTCCGCGTAGACCAGTTCGAAACGGTTGGGCACATACAGCGGATCGGCACTGTCGGGCTGGCTGAGGCCCGCGCCCGGATCCAGGAGGGTCGGGCCGCTGACGGTCTGCGCCAGGCACGACGTGCCAAGCAGGCTGCCGGCCAGCAGACCCGCCAAGGTGAGACTATAGGGTTTCATGAAGGCTCCTGTTATACAGGCACGCGCCATCGGCGCCACCTGGAATGAATGTTATGGATGTCGTGTGCCGCGCCCGCCCACCGCGATCATGGATTCCCCTCCGTAAGCCGCCAATGGGCAGGACCCATCGCACGCTGCACACGCGCACACTCTACTGCAAGCCCGATGCGGGTGGTAGCCGCCCGCGACGGTCCTGCGGTGGTATTCGCGCCATCGGTATGGGACACTCCGCGACTCCCCGCCAGCCACGACGGCGCACGCCCCACGGCGGCGCAAACCGCATCCCAATAAGTGAGTTCCAATAAGCGAGTTCCAATAAGAGAACCCCAATAAGAACAGCTCACCAAGGATCACCAGGAGCGCCCATGACCCACCCCTTTCCGCACAGTCCGGACTACGCCGGCCACAACGCCCCCATGCGTGTCGAATGCGACATCTACGATCTGGTGGTGGAAGGCGAAATACCAAAGGAAATCAATGGGGTGTGGTATCGCAGCATCCCCGATCCGCAATACCCGCCGCGCACCGGCGACGACGTGTTCATCAGCGGCGACGGCATGGTCAATGCCCTCTTCTTCGAGGACGGCCATGCCGACTACAAGCTGCGCTACGTCATGAGCGAACGCCTCAGGAGCGATCGCGCCGCGCGCCGCTCGCTGTTCGGCCGCTACCGCAACCCCTATACCGACGACGCCTCCGTGCGCGAAGTGGACCGTGGCGTCTACAACACCACCCCGATCTACCACGGCGGCCGCCTGCTGGCGCTCAAGGAAGACAGCGTGGCCATGGAACTCGACCCCTTCACGCTGGCAACCCGCGGCCGCTTCGATTTCGACGGCAGCCTGCAATCGCGCACCATGACCGCCCATCCGCGTCTCGATCCCGACACCGGCGAGCTGTACTTCTTCGGCTACGAGGCCAACGGCCTGTGTTCCGACGACGTGGCGTACTGCATCGCCGACCGCCGCGGCCAGCTGATCAGTGAACAGTGGTTCAAGGTGCCCTACGTGTCGCTGATGCACGATTTCGCCATCACCAAGGAACATGCGCTGTTTCCGGTGTTTCCCACCACCAGCCGCGAGCGCCTGGAGGCCGGGGAGCCGCACTGGCACTGGGACGGCACCAAGCCCTCCTACGTCGGCATCATGCCGCGCAACGGCTCGGTACGGGATCTGCGCTGGTTCGAAGGCCCGCCCTGCTTCGCCTACCACGTGATGAACGCCTTCACCGAAGGCAATCTGGTGCATCTCGATCTCTGCGTGGCCGACATCAACATGTTCCCGTTCATCATGACCGGCGGCGGCTATGCCTACGAGCCGGCCAGGGCCAATGCCCGCCTGGCGCGCTGGACCTTCGATCTGGCCGGTGCCGACGGCACCTGGCGCGAAACCGTGATCGGCCCCGGCGGCGACATGCCGCGCGTGGCGCCGCAAGACATGAACAAGCCCTACCGCATCGGCTACATGACCGCCTTCGATCCCCGCCTGGACCCGCCGATACCGTCGGGTCCCACGCCGGCCGGCTTCAACTGCCTGCTGCGGCTCGATCTGGCAAGCGGCGCCATCGCCTCCTGGCACCAACAAGGTGTTACCATTCAGGAGCCTGTATTCATCGCCTCGCGACAAGACGCCCACGAGGGCTATCTGGCCGCCATTGCCGACCTGCACGCAAGCAACACGGCCCAGGTGCTGCTGTTCGCCGCCGCCGACCTTGCGGCGGGACCGATCGCACGCCTGCACCTGCCGTTGCGCCAGCGTTGCGGCGTGCATGGCAACTGGGTGCCTGCCGAGGCGTTCGTCTGAATTCTGCTGTTGGCCGCAATGTTCAATCTGGATCTTCCCACCCTGCGCCTGAGCGCGTTGATCGTCGTGATCGGCACGCTTGGCGCCCTGGCCGCCTTCTGGCGCAACAAAAAGACCACGCCTAGCGTCAATACCTGGCTGCTCGGCATTCTCTGCTACACGGTGTCGTTCCTGTGCGGCCTGTTCCGATCGGGGCTGCCCTGGACCTTCGTCAGCGTGATCCTCGATCTCGGCATCGTGGCCAGTTCCACGCTGTTCCTCAACGGCGTGCGCCTGAACCTGCGCATGACCTCGCTGTACTGGCTCACGCCCGCCCTGTTCGCGCTCACGCTGGTGGCGTCGCTGATCTTCAACTACCTGATCGTGATCGACGGCCTGCGCATGCTGCTGGTCTCGCTGCTGGTGGGCGGCTTGTCGGGCTGGACCGCGCTGTTGCTGCTGCGCAACAGCGGCATCAATTGCCATTCCTCCAACTGCATCGGCGCCATCAGCTTCATGCTGTACACCCTGTACAACCTGGCGCGCGCCGGCTACGTGCTCACCACCAGCCAGTTCGAACTGGAAACGCTGCGCTATTCCTTTCTCGGGTCGTGCCTCTTCATCGCCGCCATCGTGTTCACCTTCATCCTGATGGCCTACGAACATCTGCAGGCGGATCTCGACCGCGCCCTGCACACGCTGCGCGCCGATTCCAAGCGCAAGCTGGAAGGGTTGTCGCAGCGTTGGCTGCACGCGCAGGAGGTGGGCAACGCCGGCGCCTGGGAACTGAACCTCGCCAACAACACGCTGACACTGTCCGCGCAGTGGACCCGCCTGGTGGGATTGGACGGCGGCGAGGTCAGCATTCAGCTCGACCAGCTCCGCCACTATCTGCACGCGGACGACGTCGCCTCCTGCCTGGCGGCGCTGTGCCAGGTGCGTGACGGCCAGGCCAAGACTTATGCCCACGAACACCGCGTGCGCCGCCAGGACGGCAGCTGGCTGTGGGTATCGAGCCGCGGCCGGTTGTACCAGAGCGATCCGCAGCATCCGCCGGTGCTGGTGGGTACCGACATCGACATCACCGAATCCAAGCAGCGCCAGGGCGAACTGGAACAGGCGATCGCCGAAGCCGAGCAGGCGCGGGAAATCGCGGTGGCCTCCAGCAAGGCCAAGAGCACCTTTCTCACCAACGTCTCGCACGAAATCCGTACGCCGATGAACGCCATTCTCGGCTTCTCGCAATTGCTGATGGACGACGAGGCACTGAGCGAAAGCCAGCGCGAGAACCTGGAAATCATCAACAGCAGCGGCCAGCATCTGCTGTCGCTGATCGACGACATCCTCAACCTCAGCCGCATCGAATCCGGCCATTTCAAGGTGCGCCTGGAACCGGCCAACCCAAGCGAGCTGTTCCAGGAAATCAGCCATTACTACCAAAAGCGCGTGATCAAGGAAGGCGTGACCCTGAGCAGCCACATCGCGCCCGACCTGCCGCCGCGCCTGTTGCTCGACGCCAAGGCGCTGCGGCAGGTG
This sequence comes from Hyphomicrobiales bacterium, assembly GCA_035555995.1. Classification (GTDB taxonomy): domain Bacteria; phylum Pseudomonadota; class Gammaproteobacteria; order Pseudomonadales; family Pseudohongiellaceae; genus CAILUG01. The sequence goes on from DATMFX010000094.1 coordinate 4,309, forward strand.
TGCATGAATCTTTTGTCCAATGCGTTCAAATTCACCGAACGCGGCGAAGTAGGTTTCAGGGTAAGCCTGCAGCACGAGGGCGATCCGCTGCACGGGCGCCTGGTGATCGAAGTGTGCGATGTCGGCGCAGGAATAGACGCCGACGATCTCGACCGCATCTTCAACGCCTTCGAGCGCAGCGAAGCGGCCTCGGCGAACAGCGAGGGTTTCGGGTTGGGGTTGACCATCAGCAAGAACATCGTCACCCAGCTCGGCGGCCGGCTGGAAGTGCAGAGCGAACTCGGCAAGGGTAGCTGCTTCACCGCGTTCATTCCGGTGGAGCCGCTGGCTACCACGCAGACGCCGGACGAGCGCGCGGCGCCGCGCCTGCACAAGGTACTGGTGGTGGACGACATCGACAGCAACCGCAAGCTGCTCACGCGCCTGTTGGCCGATCCGCGCTTCATCATCCGCGAAGCCTTCGACGCCGCCAGCGCGCTGGACATCATCGAGCAATGGACGCCCACGCTGGTGCTGATGGACATCCGCATGCCGGGCCTGGCGGGCGACGAAGCCATCGCGCAGTTGCGCCGCAATCCACGCCATCGAGCGCTTGGCATCATCGCCATCACCGCCAATACCCTGGAAGGCGAGCGCGAGCGGCTGCTTGCCGCCGGCGCCGACGACTTCATCAGCAAGCCGATACTCAAGGAGGAGTTATATGCCAAGGTGGCGCGCATCCTGCGGCTTGGCGATGCCGCGCCGCCCGTGGGCATGACCGCCGCCCAGGGCGATCTGCCCCATGCGCAGCAGCTGTCGGTCCTGGTGGTGGACGATCACCAGGCCAACCGCCAACTCCTGATGTCGCAGCTGCGGGTGCTTGGCCTGAACGCCGAAATGGCCGACAACGGCCGCCTCGGCCTGGAAAGCTGGCAACAGAAACGTCACGCCCTGGTGTTCGCCGACATCGCCATGCCGGTGATGAACGGCTTTGCCATGGCGCAGGCGATCCGCGCGGTCGAGGCGGAGGAAGCGCGGCAGACGCACACGTTGATCTTTGCCATCACCGGTTCGCCGGAGGAATACCGGCAGCGCTGCCTGCAGGCCGGCATCGACGAAGTGCTCGGCAAGCCCATCCTGCTGCACGCGCTCGGCCAGACGCTGCGGGGTCACGTACGTGGCTTGAATCCTTCCTGAGGCAGGCGGAATTTACGCAAGCCAACCTTGGGCAAAATCGGGTTCAGGCCGCCTCCCGCGCCTGGACTATCAGTTCCAGAATTCGTTCGCTGATGCGCTGCAGCGGCAGCACCTCGCGGCAGGCGCCAAGCTGCACCGCGGCGCCCGGCATCCCCCACACCACGCTGCTGGCCTCGTCCTGCGCCAGCGTGCGTCCGCCGGCGTCCAATATATCTTTCAAGCCAAGTGCGCCGTCCTTGCCCATGCCGGTCAGCAATATACCCACCGCGCTGGGGCCGGCACTTTCCGCCACCGAGCGGAACAAGGCATCCACGCTCGGCTTGTGGCGATTCACCGGCAATTCGTCGCTCAGCCGGCAGCGCCAGCGCGCGCCGTCGCGCACCACCAGCAGG
>DATMFX010000095.1:0-6131 GCA_035555995.1 Hyphomicrobiales bacterium
ACAGAACCTTGCCCGCATGCGCGTGGGCCTGAAGGCCAGCTTTTATCCGGATGGCGGCGCCCGGGAATCGGTGCCGTTGGAACTGAGCAGCATCGAAGGCTTTACGGTGGATGCGCTGGACGAGTTGTATGCCGCCTCCACCTACGGCGGCGGCCTGCAGGTGCGCGACGGCCCCAATGCCACGCTGAGCCCGCTGATGGCCAGCTATCGCCTGCACTTCACCAGCCTTGCCGACACACTGCCCGAGCGCGTACTGCGCGGCACCATACGGGTAGACACCGAAGCCCTGTCGCCCCTGCGGCGCTACTGGCGCCACGCACTGAGCGTGTGGCGGCGGGAAGCGGGGTTTTGAGCTGGCCCGGCTCTTGAAACACGTGAAATAACCGTTGTTTCAAGAACCAGGCGCACAGGGCCTTTACGGATTCAGCCTCAAAGCGTGGAGGTACAGCAGGGGCAGCGCACTGCCTTGAGCGGGATGGCGGAACAGCACTGGGGGCAGTCCTTGGTGGTGGGGGCCGCGGGTGGTGGTTCCGCGCGCTTCACGAAGCGGTTCATCTGCTTGATGAGCATGAAGATCACGAAGGCAACGATGGTGAAGTCGATCACGGTGTTGAGGAAGGCGCCGATGTTCATGGTCACGGCGGGCGTATCGCCTACGGCGTCCTTCAGGGTGATGGCGATATCGGAAAAATCCATTCCCCCCATCAAGAGCCAGATCGGCGGCATCAGGACGTCGTTCACCACCGACGTGACGATCTTGCCGAACGCGGCGCCGATGATGACGCCCACCGCCATATCGACCACGTTGCCGCGCATGGCAAATTCTTTGAATTCTGTAAGCATGCTCATGAATTAGCTCCTCCTCGGAAGCCTTGTTGATGTTGTTGCCGCGATAAGCGCCGCAGGCGGGCGCGGGAGCCCGTGAACGGACGCGGCAATGGTAACAAAGCTGAGGCGCGACAGTATGCGTCGGCATGGTGAACATGACGTGTTTGGCGCACTTGATCTGCTGCCCGGTGTTTTCCGGGATAAAAAATTTCTTGGAGAAACTTTTCACGCCGCCAGTGGCGGCGTCCCGAAGGGTGGCTGTCAGGGACGGCAAGCCATAAAAAAAAGGCCGGAGCTATCCGGCCTTGCCCAGAATGGGGCTGAGGGGGTTGAGGTATCAGGCGCGGCGGCGTGCGGACGGAGCGGGCATGCAGTTCTTGAATGCATCGCGCACGGCGCTCAACTGAGTGTCGTGCGCGGCCATTTCCGCGGTGTCGAGATAGCCGTCGCCGTTGCCGTCGAGACGGGCGAAGCTGGCGCGGGCGCGAGTTTCGAGCGCGCTGCTCATTTCGCTCAGGCTCAGGTAGCCGTCGGCATCGCTGTCGGCATTGCTAAGTTCCATGCCCGGCGCGGCGTCGGCGGCGGGGTCGAAGGCGGGCACGCTTTGGCGCACGCATTCGAGTACTTCGCTGTTGTCCTGCCGCCGTGCGTCCCGACGCGGGCCGCGATCCTCGACAGTGATCAGGCCGTCATTGTCGCGATCGCGGCGTTCGAACATGGCGTCCACCCGAGCCAGGCGCGCATCGAGAAATTCCGCCTCGCTGACACGGCCATCCGCATCGGTATCCAGCCGGGTGAGGTCGCGCATGTCGTCTCGCGGCATGGCGCGGCCGCCGCGATGGTGTCCGGCTTCCGCAGCGCCATGCCGATCGACGTCCGGCGCCGCATGGCGACCACGTTCCTGCGCCAACGCGCCGCCGGCAAGCATGGCCGTGCACAGTGCACTCAAAGTAAGAGCGGTGATATATCCTGCTTTCATCGGATGACTCCAAATACAAAGGGTAAACTTCAGGGAGTGGGGTGATTACCGGCCGGATTGATCACTTGTGGCTAGGAACGCGGTGTTGGCGCGGCGGTTGACAGGGCAATGTGATTACAGCGGGATGAGGCCAGGGTAGAATCGGCGTTTTCGGGAGATGGCGTGCCTACAGAAGATCCACAACGCGAACTGCAAAGGCTGCACATGCTGCAGGCCATGGGCCTGCGGCTTTACCTGCCGCGCTATCGCCTGCCCGGTGCCGCGCCGTCGCGGGTGATTCCGTGGGGTATCTCCGCGCCGGTGGAATCAGGCATGCCTCAGGCGACTGCCCCTGTCGAGACTTCCGCTCATGCCGCGCCATCCATTGCCACTGGTGCCTCTGCTGTAAACCCTTCTTCCGCAGAATCTTCCGCACGTATAGCGCCCGTTACACCTTCTGTTGCCGCAAAACCCTCTGCGGCCACTGTTACCCCCACTGTCACCTCCAAGGTCGCCTCGGAACCAACGGCGCGCTTCCAGGCGCTGTTATTGCCTGTTGCCGCGCCTTTGGCGGTATTGGCGTTGGTGCCTACCGTGGCGCGGCTGCATCTGCCCGAGCGCGAACGCAAGCTGCTGCAGGCGATCCTGCATTGGCTCGGTGTGGTCGAGGCGGCCACGCAGGCGCCGCGGCCATTCCAATGGCCTCTGCCGGGGTTGCCGGATGCGAGTGCGGCGCAGGCGGGCGCTAGCCTGGATGCCTTTTTGGATCAGGCGCGGCGCGAACTGGCGTTCACCCACTTGTTGATCTTTGGCGAACCCTTGCAGGCGGCGCTGGGACCGGCTGCCACCGACCAGGGCATGGTGGCCACCTACAGCCTGCAGCAATTGACGACGGTGCCCGCGCTCAAGCGTGAATGCTGGCTGACGCTGCAGCCGCTGCAACGCGCCCTGGCCGATGGACGCCCGTGAATTTCCTGCGCTGCGGGTGCGTCCCGTGGCGGTCGATGATCATCCTTTCCTGAACCAACAGTTGCCGGCCCTGCTGCCTGGCGAGTGGTCGCCTGCCGCGCTGGCGGCTACGTCCTACCCGCAGTGGGTACTTACCGATACCACGCAGGACGGGGCCATCGTGGGGTTTGCGGAGGTGATGCGCGTGCTCGATGAGTGCGAACTGCTGGGCATTGCGGTGTTGCCGACGTACCAGGGGCGCGGCTTCGGTGGGGTGCTGTTGCGGGAGGTGTTGCGGCGAATGCGGGAGCTGGGGTGCGAGCGCTGCCATCTGGAGGTGCGGCGTTCCAATATGGCGGCGCGGCGGCTTTATGAGAGTGTGGGGTTTGCCGGGGTTGGGGTGCGGCGGGGGTACTACCCTGCTATCGGTGAGCGGGCGGCGGAGGATGCGATTCTGTATTCGCTGTCGTTATAGAAGGAGGGAGTGGGCCGCATCGAGCGTGTGGCAGGCGATTTGCCGGCTATCCCTTCGGGGACGCTACGAGGGCATCCATGCCCGCACTCACCTAGGCATGCACTCGCTCTATACATTTATGCACTGGTGAGCCAGTGGAGGCACGCGGTGCGTGCGTCGGCGTCGCTTTGGGCGGGGGCGCAGGTTTCCTGCATGTGGGCATCGAGGCGTTGCAGGATGGCTTCGGTGCCGGGGTGTGACGCGCTCCAATCATGCAGTTCCCCGGCGAGTTGGGAAAGGCGCTCGCGGGTGCGCTGGTGGTAGGAATCCGGATGCGCCAGTTCGTCGATGAGGGTGCCGATCACCTGCTCGATGGTGGCGGTATCTCCCGGCGTCAATCGCAATAAGCCCGACGCGTAAAGCGTGCCCCATTGTACGCGCGTGGCCAGGCCATTCGACGTTTCGTAACCTTGTTGTAGCCAGCTAAGCGCCTGCGGCACGTCGCCGCGGGCCTCAGTGAGTTCGGCGAGGCTTGGCATGTAGTAGTAGGGCGTGGCGCTGCGGGGGAGTTCCGCGAGCAGCAGGCGTTCGGCGTCGGCGGCATCGCCGGCATCAGTCAGGAGCCCGGCGGCATAGTAGATCGCGGATTGGCGCTCTTGCGGCGTTTGCGCGGTGGCGTCCACCCAGGCGGCGCGTGCGCGGACTTTTTCCAGCAGTGCCGGCGGCACTGCGGCCTCTTCGCCGGCATTCAGCCGATGGAGCGCCAGATCGGCGCTCACCGTGAGCACGCGATCCACCAGCGGCAGGCTGGCGTCGGCGAACAGTTCATCCTGCGCGGCGACGAGCGCGGTTTCCAGTTCCCGGCGCTGCTCGGGCGTGCCGCCGGCGCGGGCGATGAGTGCGGCGCCGTAGTCGATGAGCGTCCAGCGGCTGCGTTTCGCTTCGTTCGTATCGGTAAGCACGGTGTACAGCTGCATGCGTATTTGCGCCTGTTCCTCGGCCGTGGGAGGCGGCACGTCGCGTGCCGCATCGTCCGCAAGCGCCAGCAGGGTGAAGCGGCGCTGCAACGCGGCATCCGGCGCCGCCGCGGCAAGCTGGCGCAGCAGCGTGGCGCGCGTGTCGGCCGGCACCCGATCACTGACATCCACTTCCCAGCCGTAGGCGGCAAGCAGGGCCCAGGCGTCGGCGTCGAGTTCTGCGGGGGCTTGTTCGGCGCGGGCAAAGAGTTCGGCGATGCTGGCCTGGCCCTGTTGGGCGGCTTGCAGGGCGCGATCGATTTCGTCGGGGTCCTCGCCGCCGGAAAGGCGGGTGATTTCCGACTGGTTCGCGCGCAGGATGATGAGCGTGGGGTAGCCCTGGATGGCGAAGTGTTCGCCCCAGCGCTGCGCACCGGTGGAATCGCCGTCCAGGTACACGGGCACGAAGTCGCGCGTGCGGGCGATGAAGGCGGGATCCTGGAACAGGCCGGCGCGCAGGCGATGGCAGGGCGGGCACCATTCGGCGCCCCAGTACAGCAATACCAGACGCCCGGAATCGGTGGCCTCGGCGAAGGCGGCCAGCACGTCTTCCTCGCGCCAGTCGATCTGCGCAGCGGCCGAAGACGCGTCAACCGATGGCGCGTCAACCGATAGTGCGGTAGCAGAGGGCGCGGTGATGGATGCGGTGCCGTCGTGGTCGGCGGGCGCACAGGCGCCGAGCGCAAACAGCCCAACGAGAGCCAAAGCGAACCTTGAGTGGCGCATGGTAGCCCTGCCGTGCCGCAATGGCGGCGCCGATGGAGTGGATGCAGGGCAGGATAAGCTAGGCGCTTTGGCCCTGTCCATCCATGAAAGCCGGTGTGTCAGTGTGGCCTGGGGAGGGCGAGGATTTTAATTCGGCGCACGGCCCATGCTGGTGCATCAGCATGGGCTGTGCCGCTTCGTGTTGATGGGGCTATTGCGGGGTTGCCAACAGTTCGCGCAGACCCGCCAGCAGGCGCTGATCTTCCTCGGGCGTGCCGATGCTGATGCGCAGCTTGTCTTCCAGGCCAGGGATACGGAACCAGCGTACCAATATGCCTTTTTGCTTCAGCCCTTCGTACAACCGCTGCGCCTGGTGCGGCGCCGGCACCGTGGCAAGCAGGAAGTTGCTTTGGCTGGCGGGCGCATGCAGGCCAAGCGCCGCAAGCGCTTCACGCAGATGGCCGCGCTCCTCGCGCACGCGGCGCCAGGTGTCGGCGGCGTAAGGCTGATCCTCGATCGCGGCCTGCGCCAGGGCTTGGGCGATGAGGTCGGTGTTGTAGCTGTCCTTGGTCTTGTACTGCATGGGGTCGATCAGATTGCGCGGGCCGATGCCGTAGGCCATGCGCAGGCCGGCAAGCGAATACCCCTTGCTGAAGGTGCGCAGTATCGCCACGTTGTCGTGCGTGGCGATGAGCGGCAGCGTGCTGTGCCCGAGCGCGGGGTCGATGAAATCCACGTAGGCTTCGTCGATCACCAGCACGCCCTTGAACTCGTCCGCCACCCGCCGCAGCACGTCCACCGGCAATAGCGTGCCCGAAGGCGCGTGCGGATTGACCACGAAACACAGCTTGGCGCCGCAGGCGTTGAGGCGCGCGCCGAAATCGGCGGGCAGCGTCCAGTCGTCTTGCAGCGGGATGCGATGCAGGCCGCAGCCGTGCGCGGCGGCCAGCACTTCGTACAGGGAATAGCTGGGGTCGGCCACGGCGATGCTGTGATCGGGGGTAGGTTCCACGAACGTGGCCAGCAACAGGCGCAGCAGTTCGTCGCCGCCATTGGTTACCAGCAGGTTGTCCACGGCCACGTCATGCAGGGCGGCGAGACTGCGGCGCAGCGCCAGCGCGGTGGGCGGCGGGTAGCGGCGCAACTGGTCCACGCTGACATTCGCCAGGGCGCGCGCCACGGCGGGGCCGGCGGGGTAGGGGTTTTCGTTGGTGTTCAGCTT
>DATMFX010000096.1:0-4572 GCA_035555995.1 Hyphomicrobiales bacterium
ACGCGGCTTCCGGATCGGGCACGGTATCCGGCGCCGCGCCCCATTCGCGCGGATCCACGCGGAAACTGCGAATAAAGGCCTCGAAGCGGATATTGTCAAACCGATCGGGGAATTCCACGCCGTTCGAGGCCGCCGCCACGGGGAAGTCCACCAGGGCCAGCTGTGGCGTGCTGTGGACCAGGGTGAGCGGTTTGTCCGGCCGTTCGGCGTCCACCGCGAAGCGCACGGCGAGCAGCAGAAAGTCGTCGACGTAGCGGCGCAGCAGTTCCACCAGCGGCTCGTAGCGCTTGGCGGGAAACTGCATGTTGGTCACCAGCAGGAACAGCACGGGAGCATGGCTATGGCGCAGATTGCGGAAGCGTTCCACCGTGCGCTCGAAGTGGCCATGGTCCTTGGCGCCGCTGGGGTCGTGGTGGTTGAACATGAAACGGACGCCGCAGGTGTCGCGGTAGTAGGCGTGATCGCACACGTTGGCCTCGGGCAACGGCCGCTGCTCCGGCGGCATCACCTGGTACTGGCCCGGGTCCAGGAAGGTCTGGAAATCGTCGCCAAGACAGTGCGCCACGACGTTGAGATTGGTGAACAGCCAATCGAACGGGCCGGAGAACTTGCGGATACCGCTCAGCTTCAGTATCTGCGCAGCGTGGCAAAAATTGCCGAGCGAGATGGCGGCGCGAAAAGTGCGCGCTTCCCAGCCCGGGATGCAGCAGTTGCTGGCAGGCGGGAATTCGCGCTGATCCAGCCGCGCCTCGTCATTCACGCGCTGCCGCAGGGCCTGCAGCTCGTTTGGCGGCAACCAGGGGGCGGCTTCCTCCACCGTTTGTTCCAGGTGCCGGCGCAAGCCCGGCATCGCGGGGCCGGCCAGCAGTTCTTCCATATAAGTCAGCACCCACTCCTTCGGCGCCTGTTGCAATTGCTGATACAGCACCCGCAGCCCTTCCAGCGCCACCTGGCGCCGCGCGTTCTGGGTGATGCAGCCATCGTGCAGCCGCGACTGCGCCTGCACGGCATCGACAAAGCCAAGGCGGTCGGGAAATTTGCGGAACGCGCGCAGCCAATAATCGAAGTCAAAAGCACAGCCCAGGCTCTCGTCCAGCTTGCCGTTCAGAAGCACCAGCGTACGCCGGAATACCACGGTTGGCTGGCAGATGAAGCAGCCGCTTAAAAAGCGCTCCAATGATCCTTCTGGGCGCTGCGTGGGATAAGGTTCGAGCACCTTGCCCGCCGCATCGATGTGCTGGCCATGGCCGTACACCAGCAGATGGGTGGGATTGGCTTCCAGCGCGGCGGCCGCGCGGCTCAGGGCGCCGGGAGTGTAGAGATCATCCGAATTGAGCCAGCCCACCAGGGTGCCCTTCACCTGCGCCAGCGCCTTGTTCAGGGCATTGGCCGGGCCGCTGTCGGGCTCGCTGAACCAGCGCAAACGCGGATCAGCCTCGGCCAGGCGCTGCAGAATGGCCTGCGTGCCGTCGGTGGAGTCGCCATCGGCCACGATCAGCTCGAGATTGGCATAATCCTGATCCAGCACGCTGCGGATGGAACGTTCGATAAAGGCCGCCTGGTTGCGCGTGGGCATGACGACGGAAAACAGCGGTAATGACATGCGGCGGTATGGGTTCCTGGCACTGGTTCGGTGCCAACCTTACCCCAGGCACGGGGGTGGTGTCAGGAACCGGGCCGCAAAAAGGGGAGCCTTTCCCGGCTGCCGCTCAGGCATCCCCGCCGAACAGATCCCGGGTATAGACCTTGCCGCGCACGTCCTCGAGCTCGGGAGTCATGCGGTTGGCCAGGATCACGTCGGCTTCGCGCTTGAAGCGCTTGAGGTTCGTCAGCACGGGGGAGTTGAAAAAGGTGGGGTGGCGCAGCGTGGGTTCGTATACCACCACCGGCACGCCCTTGGCCTTGATGCGCTTCATGATGCCCTGGATGCTGGAGGCGCGGAAATTGTCCGAGCCGGCCTTCATCACCAGGCGATACACGCCCACCACGCACGGCTGCAGCCGCAGCACGTTGGCGGCAATGAAGTCCTTGCGGGTGGTGTTGGCGTCCACGATGGCATTGATCAGGTTCTGCGGCACCGATTTGTAGTTGGCCAGCAACTGGCGGGTGTCCTTGGGCAAACAGTACCCGCCATAGCCAAAGGACGGATTGTTGTAGTGGCTGCCGATGCGCGGATCCAGCCCCACGCCCTCGATGATCTGGCGCGTATCCAGCCCGTGCATGGCGGCATAGGTATCCAGTTCATTGAAATAGGCCACGCGCATGGCCAGGTAGGTATTGACGAACAGCTTGATGGCCTCGGCCTCGGTGCTGCCGGTGTATAGCGTGGGGATATCCTGTTTCCTGGCGCCCTGCTGCAGTAGAGCGGCAAAGGTGCGCGCCCGCTCGGAATGTTCGCCCACGATGATGCGCGACGGATGCAGGTTGTCGTACAGCGCCTTGCCCTCGCGCAGGAATTCGGGGGAAAACAACAGGTTGTCACAGGCGTACTTGGTGCGGCAGCGCTCGGTAAACCCCACCGGCACGGTGGATTTGATGACCATCACCGCCCTGGGGTTGATGGCCAGCACGTCCTGGATCACCGCTTCCACCGAGGCAGTGTCGAAACAGTTGGTGGAGGGATCGTAGTCGGTGGGAGTGGCGATGATGACGAAGTCGGCCTCCGCGTAGGCCTCATGCTTGTCCAGCGTGGCACGCAGGTTCAGCGGCTCGTGTTCGAGAAAGGCACTGGCCTCGGCATCCTCGATCGGACTCTGTCGCCGCCCGATCTGCGCCACCCGGATGGGCAGCACGTCGAGCAGGGTCACCTCGTTGTGCTGCGCCAGCAAAAGCCCGTTGGAAAGCCCCACGTAGCCAATGCCGGCCACTGCTATTTTTGCCATTTGCGATTCGCCTCGCTGCTGCTGTATTTCAAGCGGCCGCAGCCATGGCGCCGCCGCGCGCGAATTGAAACCGAGTGGTGTGGGGTTTTGTTTAAGATTGGGTAAAAGTGCGCGGAGCCTCAGATTAATGTGGCAATAGCGCTCGCGCTGTACATACTGAAAGCGCTTGCATGCAGGTCTGCCAGCCGACCAGCCTGCACATTGATAATTTTCACTTTTCAGGCTTGGCGGAGGGCATGCGGATCATGCCCGTTTCGGGTATAGTTGGCATCGCAAACTCATGGATATCCTAAAGCGAAAGGATTTCGCACGGTGGCAAGCAAGCAGGCGTTTGTCTAATGCCGCCTTGTGCATAGCAATCAGAGAAATAGAAAGCGGCCTGATCGACGCAGATTTGGGTAACTCCCTCTACAAACAGCGGATAGCCCTTCCCGGTCGAGGCAAAAGCGGTGGTTATCGTACGTTGCTCTCGGCGCGAATCGGCAGCCGCTATGTCTTTTTATATGGGTTCCAGAAGAACGACAGGGTGAACATTACGCACGAAGAGAAGAAAGCGCTGCAATATGCCGGTCAGGTAATCTTGGCGCTATCTGCGGATGCTGTGCGGAAAGCATTGCAAACCGGTGTGTTGTTGGAGGTGCATTGTGAGTAAGATCATTGAATCACTGCGCGACGATCTGACCGCGCTCTATGAGGCTGGCTCAATCGATAAGGTGACAATGCGCGAGTTCGATGCAATTTGTCCGCCACCAGTACGGAACTTCAGCGCCACCGATATCAAGCGCTTGCGTGAACGATTGAAATTCAGCCAACCAGTATTTGCGCATCACTTGCACACTACGGCTTCGACCGTGCGTAAATGGGAACAAGGGGAAACCCGCCCCACCGGCCCGGCACTCAAGCTGCTCAACCTCATTGCTGACAAAGGTTTACAGGCCATTATGTGACGCTCCGTATGTCCCTCTTTGTGACGCATATCGCCTTTATGCCGTGGTTTTGTTTTTAGCATGTCCTTTAATGTTCACGTGCCCTATACCGGCATAACCGCATGTCGTGGAGGTAGTTGTCATGACCCAGCGGGAAGAACGCGCCATGGCGCTGCGAGCGAGCAATCGCTTTGGCTACGGCCCGCAGCCGGGCGAGCTCGAACGCATCGGCAAAGACCCAAAAGGCTGGCTGAAAGCGCAGTTGGAACCTACCGCGCCCGAACCGCAATTCGCGGCGCTGCCCACCACCAACGCCATGTTCTGGCAGGAAGAGGCCTGGCGGCTGGAACGGACGGGCATCGAAGACCTGCAAGCCAAGCGCAAGGTTCAGCAAGCGCAGAACAAGATTCGCAACCGGCACCAGCTGATCCAGGCGGCGTTGCGGCTGCAGCAGGCGGCGGAAACCAAACGGCCCTTTCGCGAACGGCTGGTGCGCTTCTGGTCCAACCACTTCACGGTGGCGATGACCAAGCAGATTCTATTCGCCGTGGGCGCGCCTTACGAACACGGCGCCATTCGTCATAACCTCGACGGCGACTTCGCCACGCTGCTGCTGGCGGCGGAACAACACCCCGCCATGCTGATCTACCTGGACAACGACCTTTCCACCGGCCCGAATTCCACCGCCGGCAAGGCCGGCAAGCGCGGCCTGAACGAAAACCTGGGCCGGGAAATCATGGAACTGCACACGCTGTCCGTGCATG